>JBIIOJ010000022.1:0-21942 GCA_044337015.1 Pirellulales bacterium | reverse complement strand
GCTCGGCAGCCGCACCGTGCCCGCGCCGTCGGCGGCCGCGAGGATGACCGGGCTCGTCGCCGTGCCGTGCCGCCGCTCCCAGTAGTTGGGCACCGCCGACTCGGAGTAGGTGCCCGGCAGAAGGTTGATCTTGTAGCCGGTCGAAAGCGGTGTTCCCGCCGGCACCCGCCGCCACGCTTCCGAGAGCGTGCGGAGCGGCTCGGCCCGCGAGAGCCCGGCGACGGCATCGTTGCCGCGCGAGGGATCGACCCAGAGCTCGACGAGTTCGGGCGACCCGATGTCAAACCGGGGGAGGAAGCCGTCGGAGGCGACGAGCGATCCGGTGATCATTACCGAACCGTCGCCGCTCATCGCGAATCGGGGCTCGAGGACTTCGCAGAATCGAGCCGGCGGGCGGGGGCCGCGAGCGACCGGCTGGTGGTGCCACCGCCGGTGCCACCGTTTCTGGTGCCACAGCGTCATTGGAGTCGTTCCGAGTGCCCCGTCAGTAAGAAATGTACTGGTCGGGGATGGACGCGGTCCAACAGCGTGCTGCCCGCCCCCGCGATGACGGCGGACACGTTCGTGCCGGTGAGCCGCTAACGCGGTCTCATTTGCAAATGCATTGCATATGCGATATGGTGTCGCTGTCATCGCCCCACAGCCGCGAGCCCCAAAAGCCACGAGGAGACCTCCATGCCCACGCCCTCCGACGCCCCTGCCGATCGCCTGCCCGTCACCGTGCTTTCCGGCTTTCTGGGAGCCGGAAAGACGACGCTGCTCAACCACGTGCTCGCCAACCGCGAGGGCCTCCGGGTGGCCGTGATCGTCAACGACATGAGCGAGGTGAATATCGACGCCCAGCTCGTCGGCGGGCCGTACGAGGCGGGCGAGGAGGGGAGGACCGTCACCGGCCTTGGCCGCACTGCCGCCAGGCTCAGCCGCACCGAGGAGAAGCTCGTCGAGTTCTCCAACGGGTGCATCTGCTGCACCTTGCGGGAAGACCTGCTCCAGGAAGTTGCAAACCTCGCCCGCGAGAAGCGGTTCGACTACCTGCTCGTCGAGAGCACCGGCATCTCCGAGCCGCTGCCGGTCGCCGAGACGTTCACGTTCGCCGACGAGCAGGGGGAGGGCCTCTCGCAGCTCGCCCGGCTCGACACGCTCGTGACCGTGGTCGATGCGAAAAACTTCCTCGATGACTACTGCTCTCGGGACGAGCTTCGCGATCGGGGAGTCGGGCTCGACGAGAACGATTCCCGCGACCTCGTGCAGCTGCTCGTGGAGCAGGTCGAATTCGCGAACGTGATCGTCGTCAACAAGACCGACCTCGTGGCAGAGGATGACGTCGCCTACCTCGAGGCGATCCTGCGGAAGCTCAATCCGAAGGCGAGGATCATCCGGGCCGACCGCGGCCGGGTGCCCCTGCAGGCGGTGCTCGACACCGGTCTCTTCGACATGGAGGAGGCGGCAGGGCATCCCGGCTGGCTCGCGGAAGCCCCGGGCACGCACGTGCCGGAAACCGAGGAATACGGCATCACAAGCCGGGTCTTCCGGAGCCGGCAGCCGTTTCATCCGCAGCGGTTCTGGGATTTCGTGACCGGGAAGGGCTTCAAGGGGGTGATCCGCTCGAAGGGATTCGTCTGGCTCGCCACGCGGCACGACTGGGCCGGTATCTGGTCGACCGCGGGGGTCGTCTCGAGCCTCCAGCCGGGCGGCACCTGGCTCGCGAGCGCACCTGAGGAGGAATGGCCCGAGGATCTTGATCGCGAGGATGTCGAGGCCGTCTGGGAGGAGCCCTGGGGCGACCGTCGTCAGGAACTCGTCGTGATCGGTGCGAAGCTCTCCGACCGGCTGCTGGCCGGGCTGCACGCCTGCTGTCTCACCGACGAGGAGATGGATCTCGGCCCCGACGGCTGGGCGGAATTCGAGGATCCCTTTCCCGCTTGGAGGTTCGCGGTCGAGGGGGAGGAGGAAGACGCCGACGTCGGCCGCTGCCTGGAGCAACTACCCTGAGCATCCAACACCAATAGTTGACGTTCTGCAACGTCGACTCGCGGCTCTGCGGAAGCCCGCAACCATCATTTCCTCGGCTAGCGGCACCCCCCTGGGGTCGCGCCGGCTATTACGGAAGCCCGAGGCGCGAGCCGATAGGGGAGTTGACGATGTCGTCATGAATCGACGTCACGTCCCTCGAACACTTTCCGTCGCTCGACGTGCCTGCAAAACACCCGAATTTCGCTGCCACACTGGCTCCCCTCTCGGCTTGCGCCTCGGGCTTCCGGATATTTCCCGAGATCGCCTTCAGGGCAAAACTGCGCCTCGGGCTTCCGTGTGGCCGTCGTACAGGGGCGGTAAAAAAACCCGCACAGTCAACTTGATCGTGCTCTCCGTAGTGATAGCTGATGGCAAGATCGCTGTCGGAAGTCGCGACACCCTCGATGCGATTTCCGTAGGCGTAGGCAAGGAACACGGCCGTTCCGCGAAACACCACCTCGGATCCGGATGGTAGTCTCGGAGGTTTTGCGAAACGGCACGGTGGGCGACATGGCGGGCGACATGGATCTGCTTGGCGATCACCTGGGCCTCGTGTCGCTGGTCGTGTTCGGGACGTTCGTCTTCGCCCTCGGGGCGATGATCGGCAGCTTCCTGAACGTCGTCGTTCACCGGCTGCCCCGCGGCCGATCCCCCGCCAAGGGCCGGTCGCACTGCCCGGCGTGCGGTTCGAGGATCCTCGCGCGAGACAACATTCCCGTGCTCTCATGGCTGCTTCTGCGGGGGCGATGCCGGGCGTGCCGTGCGCCGATCTCCTGCCGGTATCCGCTCGTCGAGGCGGGATGCGGCCTGATGTTTTTGGGGCTGGCTTTCCTGGAAATCGTCGCGGGCGATCCGTCGCGAAGACCCTGGTGGACGCCGCTCGATGCCCGCCCGGACCGGGTCGTCCTATTCCTCTACCAGGCCTTCGCCGCCTGCGCGATCCTCACCTGGTGGCTCATCGAACTCGACGGCGGCTCTATTCCCTGGCGGCAGGCGGTTGGAGTGCTTACGGTCGCGGCGATCGTGCCGATGCTCCTTCCTGCGGTGCATCCCGTGGCGGCCGACGCGGGCATGGTGGCAGTGACAGCATTCGGGCAGGCGGCCGGCGGGTTCTGGCCGAACGCGTCCGGGGAATGGTTCGAGCGAGGGCTTTTGGTGTCGGTGGTTGGGGCGGCGGCGGCGATCCTCGTGGCGGCGATCCTGGAGCGGTTTTCCGGGCCGTCGCAGGCGGTGTTTCTGGGGCTCGTGCTCGCGGGGGTCGTGCTCGGCTGGCAGGGGGCAGTCTGGGTGGGTGTCGCGGCCGCGATCGTGCCTCGGATTGCTGCCAGAGGAGGGCCAAAAATCGTTCGACAACCGCCCCTTGACGGCGACCGAGCCGAGGCCTAGTCTGATGCAAAGCTAATGCATCTGCGACGGCGACTGGGCCATCGCGGGTAAGGTTCGATTTTCCTCAGAGAGTCGCTCGTGAAGGTGTCCTGATCCGGGTTCGCATGCCGCGTGGCAAACGCGGTGAGCCGAGTGTTCGAGGTCAACGCCTCGGATCACCCCCGTCGATCCACCTTCCTGCTCGAGAGCGATGCTCCTCCGCGTGTGTGTTCGGAGGGCAGTCTTCCCCAGGACCGATCGTCGAACCCGCTTGACCGACACCCCAAAAGAGATTCTATTTGCAAACATATTGCATATGCATAAGAGATGCGATAACATCCGCCGACAGTTCCGCTCGCGGCCACACGCCGCGGCGGGTTTCACGCTCGTGGAGCTCCTCGTCGTGGTCGCGATCATCGGCACACTCGTCGCCCTTCTCCTGCCGGCCGTGCAGTCGGCCCGGGCGGCCGCCCGGCGGACGCAGTGTGCGAGCAACATGAGGCAGGTCGGGCTCGGCATCCTCCACTTTGCGGATGGCCATAGGGGGAAAATGCCGGTTTCGACCCACAACCTGTTGCCCGGCGAAGAGAAAAAGGCATGGATTTACACCGTGGCGCCCTTTCTCGAGGACGTCGATTCGATTCGGATCTGCCCCGATGATCCGAACGGCCGGGCCAGGCTGAACGCGAAGCTCACGAGCTACATCCTCAACAGCTATGTCTGCATCCGCGACGACGTCGGAGCGGTCACGAACGTCAGCAAGATGTTCGAGCGCTCGAAGACGTTTCTTGCCTTTGAGGCGTCGGACGCGATCGGCACCAGCCACGCGGACCACACGCACGGCGTGAACTGGTTCAAGGATGAAATGAACACTCCGAATCGGGTGAGACGAACCTGGTCTCGAATTCGCGAAGACATCCAGACGAATCGCCACGGTCCGGGATCACACGTCGTCTACGCCGATGGCCGAGTGGAGCTGCTCGAGGAATCGACGATCGAGAACTGGGTCCAGCAGAACTTCAATTTTCCAAGACCACCACAACTGTGATGCGGAGTTCATGACATGATGCCGAATATTCGTTTTCGAGTTGTCGCAGCGATCGTTGTCCTCATGGCCCTGATCGGATCGTGCCCAGGGGCTCGGGCCGAGCTGTACGAACTCGATCTTCATCTCCATTCCTCGGAGCTCCCCGACAATGGCTATCCCGCGGAAATCGGGGCCAGCGATGCCTTGCTCCCGGTCAAGGCGGCCGCGAAACAGGCTCGGCCTGCCGGAAGTCAATTCGATTTCATCGGCGTCGCGTCAGGTGAGTCGTTCTGGAGGTTGCCGAAGAGCCAAAATGGATCATTGCTCTACCTGAGCATCGGCACCGAAGAACTCACCCCAGCCGACTTTGCATCGACGATCACGTTGTCGCTCGTGAGCGTGACGGGAACGGGTGGTGGAGCTGCGCCCGGTGTCTTTTCGGTTTGGGATATAGATGATTTCGGCGGCGTCGTGCCATTGATGTCGACTTTGACGGGAGCCGGCACCCCGAACAGCCTGGCCGTTGCTGCCGGCGGTCACTACCACCGCAACTACGGCTTCACGGCACCGGGCCTTTACAACGTCGAATTCACGGCGACGGCGACGCTTGCTGCCGCCCTGGGCGGCGGGCAGGTGACGGGCAGTGCGATCTACTCGTTCGGCGTTTTCGATGTTGGGAGCGACTACTCCTACCCGAGTGGAGCGATGCCCTGGACCTATCAGGGTCAGCAGTTTTCGATTCCGCTCATCGGCAACGAGCACATCGACATGGGGATCGCCCTGGCGGCAGTTCCCGAGCCGTCGAGCGTGGTGCTGGCCGGAATGGGCGCGGCAGGCCTCGCCGGCGCGGCTCTGCGGAGCCGGATGCGGCGGCGACAGTCCGCAGCTCCGCGAGTCTGAGCAAGCGCCGCAGTTCCTATGTTCCGCAGAACGTGCGGTAGCAGCTCGTTGTGGGCGGGGGCGGTTCGGCATAGGCGGCCGCCGCCGCGTCGGGCTTGAAGGGAGAGGACAGCGCTGCCAGCAGCCTGCGAGTGGCCGCGAGCGGATCGGTCGCCGCACGCGGCTCGGCCGCAAGAATCTCCGGCGAAACGCTCCCCTCGCCCGTGGCGGCGGCGAGGGCTTCCTCGACCCGGTGGTTGCGGGGAATCACCCAGGGATTCACGGCCTCCATCTGCGCGGCCGCGGTTTTCTGCGGCCGCCCCTCCCGGCCCAGCCGTTCGAGCCAGCGGGCCTGCCAGGCCGCGAAAGACGGCTCCCGGTAGCGATCGCCCGGCAGTCGCTCGCCGCCGCTGGAGTCGAGCAAAGAGCCGAGATCGCGGAACGTGTTTGTCCAGTCGGCCGGCACAGAATGCATCCAAGCCAGCAAGTCGGCGATGAGTTCTTCATCCCCGGGCTCCTCGGTCTCCAGCCCGATCTTCGCCCGCATCCCGGCGAGCCAGGCCCGCTGGAAGGCGTCGGAAAATCCCCGGATCGCCTCGGTGGCCAGAGCGATCGCCGTGTCCGCGTCCGCGTGCAAAAGCGGCAGGAGTGTTTCGGCGAATCGCGCGAGATTCCACTGGGCGATCGCAGGCTGGTTGCCATACGCGTAGCGGCCATGCGAGTCGATCGAGCTGAAGACGGTGGCGGGATCGTAGGCATCCATGAAGGCGCACGGGCCGTAATCGATGGTCTCACCGGAGATCGCCATGTTGTCGGTGTTCATCACGCCGTGCACGAAGCCCACGTGCTGCCACCGGGCGATCAGGGATGCCTGGCGATCGATCACGGCGACGAGGAAGTCGCGGTATCGCTCCGGCGCGTCGGCAGGAATCTCCGGATAGTGGCGTGCGATCGCATGATCGGCGAGTGCCCGAAGCGCCTCGGGATTGCGTCGGGCAGCGTACTCGAACGTGCCGACGCGGATGTGACTTTTGGCAACGCGGGTGAGCACCGCGCCGGCCAGGGGCGTCGTGCGATAGACCGTCTCGCCTGTCGTGACGACGGCGAGGCTCCGCGTGGTCGGGATGCCGAGGGCGTGCATCGCCTCGCTGATGATGTATTCGCGGAGCATGGGCCCGAGCGCCGCCAGACCGTCGCCGTTCCGCGAAAAAAGCGTCCGCCCCGCCCCCTTGAGCTGGATATCGAACCGCTCACCAGAGGGCGAAACCTGCTCGCCGAGCAGGATGGCCCGGCCGTCGCCGAGCATCGTGAAGTGGCCGTATTGGTGGCCCGCATAGGCCTGGGCGATCGGCTCTGCCCCCGCGGGAAGCGTCTGGCCTGCGAAGACCGCGGCGGTGGAGACATCTTGCGGGTCGCCACAGGCTAGCCCGAGCGACTCCGCGAGCCGGTGGTTGAGGATCGACACCCTCGGCGCACGGAATCTCGCCGGCTCCGCCGGGGCAAAAAGCGCGGCCGGTAGCCGGGTGAACGAGTTGTCGAAATTCCAGCCGGTCAGGCCGCTCACGGGGGTGTCCTCTCGTCTGGCCTGGTTTTTCGCGGGTCCGAATCCGAACGGTTAGCCGGCCGGGGCCGGTGCGGTTTTCCTGAAGTGACGGATTGTGCGGATGGGCTCGACAGCCCGTTCGCTCACTCGCCTCGACGAAGAATCGTACCAGCCTTGTCAGGGGAGCGATGGCCGTGCTGCGAGCACGACCGGCTTCCCGGTCAGCGTTTGCCAGGAAGACGAACCGTGATCGCATCAGTCAAGCAGTTTCCGTCGCGAGCCGATCGACGGCAGGTTCGAGCCAAGCCCAAGCGGCCCGTCTCCGCCAAGACCCTCGCGAAGAGGAAGGCCATCCTCCAGGAGAAACGCCAGAAGTTCTTCGAGCGACCGATCGAGTACGTGCCCTGTCGGCAGTTTCTGAAGAAGGACGCGGAAAAGCTCGCGAGCACTCCGCCGGAGGATGCGAAGATCCCGCTTGACCAGCGGGCTGCCCAGGCTTCGCCGACTGGTTCGCTGACGCCGTACGTTGCCGAGCTGTATCGCACCCGGCTGCTCTCGAAAGACGAGGAGCAGTTTTACTTTCGTCGCATGAACTGGCTGAAATTCCGGGCCGCGACGGCGAGAGGTCGGCTCGATCGCAAGCGGGCCACGCTGCGACAGATTCACGAGATCGAGTCATGGCTCGATGAGTCGGAGGCGGTGAAGTCGATCATCATCTCGGCCAATCTCCGGCTCGTGGTCTCGATCGCGAAGAAGTTCATCGATCCCAACAACTCGTTCGAGGAGCTTGTGAGTGAGGGAAACGTCGCCCTCATCCGTTCCGTGGAGAAGTTCAACTTCGCGCTCGGAAACCGGTTCAGCACCTATGCGACCTACGCGATCCAGCGGATCTTCTACCGGCTCACGAAGAAGGTCTGGCAGCAGCGGCAGCGGTTCGTCTCCGACGACGCGGTGCTCGCCGGCATGTCGGCCCACGAAGACGACGCCCAGAGGCTCACTCCAATTCAGGTCGATTCGCTCAAGGAGACTTTTGCCGCATTCCTCGAGGAACTCGAGCCGCGGGAGCGGGAGATCGTGGTTGCCAGATTCGGCTTCGACGGCCGCGAGCCCAGGACCTTCCGGGAACTTGGGGTTGAAATGGGTGTCTGCAAGGAGAGGATTCGGCAGATCCAGGGCCGTGCGATGGAGAAGCTTCGGGCGATGGCCGATGAGATCAAGCTCGGGCACACAGTCGACAACTGGCTGTAATGGGTTCCATGCAGCGGGTTTTCATCCTCGGCGGTTCGGGTGGTATCGGCACGGCGGTCGCACGATCGCTCGTCGCTCGCGGCCACCGCGTCTTCCTCGCCGGGCGGAATGCGACCGGAGTGTCAGCCCTCGCCGCGGAACTGGGAATGCCTTGGGCGACCGTGGAGGGCACCGATCCCGACGCCATCGATACCTGTGCCGACGCCGCGGCAAATGAGCTCGGCGGCTTGACGGGAATCGCCTGCTGCGTCGGGTCGCTTCTGCTCAAACCCGCGCACCTGACGACCACCGCCGAATGGCGGGGCACGCTCGCGGCCAATCTCGATTCCGCCTTCGGTTGCGTTCGCGCGGCGGGCAGGCTCATGAAGACGGACGGCGGATCGGTGGTGCTTGTCTCGAGCGCAGCGGCACGGATCGGCCTTGCCAACCACGAGGCAATAGCGGCTGCGAAGGCGGGAATCATCGGCCTCGTTCGCGCGGCGGCGGCGACCTACGCCCGGCAGCGAATCCGTTTCAACGCGGTCGCCCCCGGCCTCACGCGGACGCCGCTCACGAAGGGGCTCGTGGCAAGCGAGCTCGCCGAGAAGGCCTCGATCGGGATGCACCCGCTCGGCCGGCTCGGTGAGCCGGAGGAGGTGGCCGCCGCAATTCTCTGGCTGCTCGATCCCGCGCAGGGATTCGTGACGGCGCAGGTGATCGGCGTCGACGGGGGCCTCGCCGACGTGAAGGGCCGGTGAGGCTCCAGACCGGCACGGTCTTTTTTGCTGCAAAACCCTGTTGCGGTACGTCAAACGTGCTGCGGGTTCGGGGCTGCCCGTGTGCCCTCGCCGGACGCTCGGGTCGTCCGGCTGAGGGGTCAGTATGAGTTCGCTCGCTGACACGCTCGCGATCCTCACACCGACCCCTCTGCCTCGCCATCTGTTTTGTTGCGGTGAGTGACGGGGAGGGAGGGGTTGTCCGTGTCCCCGAGACGGCGTAGCTGACCAGCGGAGCCAGGATGGCGCAGCGCAGGCAGCTCCGAGCGAGTGAAGCACAGGATGTGCGCAGCGAGCGTCCGGCGAGGGGATACGGACAGCTCCTCCCGGTTTTTCAGCGAACGCTTTGACGCCGTAGCGACGATGCGTCCGCTCCGCCGGCGGCAATGCGGCGTCCATCAGGCGGGCTCATGACCCGGCATCGACGCTCGGGGCATCGTCAACTCCCCTCTCGGCTCGCGCCTCGGGCTTCCGTGTTGAGGGTGCAGGCGTGTTGTGTGTGCAGGGGGCCGTGGGGGACGGTATTCTCCTGGGCATGAATACCCAATCCACTTCCGCGCCGACGTTTCGCCTCTGGTTCATGATGGTACTCGAGTTCGCGATCTGGGGGGCGTGGCTGCCCCTGATCTGGGGCTACATGGGGAAGGATGGCCTGGCGTTCAGCGATTCGCAGATCGCCTGGGTCGGGAGCGCCTTCGCGATCGCGTCGATCGTCGGCATCTTCTTTTCGAGCCAGTTCGCCGACCGCACGTTCGCCGCCGAGCGGTTCCTCGCGGCGAGCCACTTCATCGGCGGTTTGGCGATCCTCGGCATGTACTGGGCGAAGGACTTCCCGATGTTCTTCGGCCTGATGCTCGTACACTCGCTGCTCTACGTGCCGACGATCTCCGTCACAAACTCGATCGCCTTCACGCACATGAAGGACGCGCAGAAAGAGTTCGGGCTCGTGCGGATGGGGGGCACTATCGGCTGGATCCTGGTGGCGTGGCCGCTCTTTTTCGTGCTCCAGGGGAAGGAGGGGGCCGAGGCCGTCGCGGCGAGCCGTTCGATCTTCCTCGTCTCGGGGATTCTGTCGCTCGTGCTCGCCGCCTACTCGCTCACGCTCCCGCACACGCCGCCGAGGCCCGCAGCGGCCGGTGACACGGGCTTCGCCTGGGCGAAGGCCGCCCGGCACCTCGCGAGCCCGTTTCTGCTCGTGCTCTTCGTCGTCACGTTCATAGACGCCGTGATCCACAACGGCTACTTCGTCATGGCCGGCGACTTTCTCAAGAGCCCGACCGTCGGCATCAGGCCGGAATGGATCATGCCGGTCATGAGCATCGGGCAGGTGGCCGAGATCCTCACGATGGCAGTGCTCGGCATGGTGCTTTCGCGGCTCGGCTGGAAGACGACGATGATCCTCGGCATCCTCGGCCATGCCGCCCGGTTCGCCGTGTTCGCCTTCCTGCCGCAGAACCAGGCGGTGATCATCGCGGTGCAGGTGCTCCACGGCATCTGCTACGCCTTCTTCTTCGCGACGCTCTACATCTTCATCGATGCGGCCTTCCCGAAGGACGTCAGGAGCAGCGCGCAAAGCCTCTTCAACCTGCTCGTGCTCGGCCTCGGCGACCTCGCGGCGAAGTGGCTCTTCATACCGCTCCAGAGCCGGCTCACGGTCGATGGCACGACCGACTACCGCCAGCTCTTCCTCGTGCCGACCGCTATGGCCCTCGCCGCCGCGGTCCTGCTCGCCGTGGCGTTCTGGCCGCCCAGGTCGCTCGCCACGGCGGCCGAGACGGAGGACGACCCCGAGACCGAGCCCCAGTTGGTCGCCTGATCCCCGGGATGGTTTTGTCGGGCTGGCAGGGTGTACCCAGGCAGAACGGGGGCGTTTTCGGCGGGCGAGAGCCCCCTTGCTCCAATCGCCCCGCATCCCTAACCTCCCGCCCTCCTCCCCCAAAGCAAAAGCACAGAGGGGAGGCGGGTCTCAGGGAGGCGATTCGGATGGCAACCACGCTCGTCGCGCTCGCGGAGAGGATCAAGGGAACGCTCGTCGGCGACGGCGCGGTCGTCGTGACGGGCGCCGCCACGCTCGAGATGGCGGGGCCGCAGGAGGTCACGCTCGTCGATACACCCGACAAGCTCCACCTCCTTCCGCGGAGCAGGGCGGCCGCGGCCGTCGTGCCGCGCGGTAGCGGGCCGCTCGACCGGCCCACGATCGAGGTGGACGACGTTCATGCGGCGTTCGCCGAGCTGATCCTGTTTCATCGCCCGCCGCGGAAGGCGGCTCGCATCGGCATCAGTCCGCTGGCGAGCGTCGATCCCTCGGCGGAGCTAGGCGAGGATGTCGATGTCCATCCCTACGCGACTGTCGGGCCCGGAGCCGTGATCGGCCGGGGGGCGACGATCCATTCCGGCGCCCGCGTCGGCGCAGGCTGCCGGATCGGCGAAGGGACCACGATCCACCCCAACGCCGTTCTCTACGACGACACGGTCGTCGGGAACCGTGGGATCGTCCACTCCAACGCCGTGCTCGGATCCTACGGCTTCGGCTACCGCGCGGCCGACGGCGGGTATCGGCTCTCGGCTCAGCTCGGCTGGGTCGAGATCGGCGACGACGTCGAGGTCGGCGCCGGCACGACGATCGACCGGGGTACCTACGGACCGACCTCGATCGGCCGCGGCACAAAGATCGACAACCTCGTGCAGATCGCCCACAACTGCCGCATCGGCCCCGACAACATGATCTGCTCGCAGGTGGGCGTCGCCGGAAGCACCTCGACCGGGGAATGGGTCGTGATGGCCGGCCAGTGCGGCGTTCGCGACCACGTGCACATCGGCGACCGGGCCATCCTCGGCGCCCGCTCGGGCGTATCGAACGACGTGCCGGCGAAGACGACGGTGCTCGGTGAGCCGGCGATCGAGCTGAGGGAACGCAAGCTCCAGCTCGCCACCATCAGCAAGCTGCCGGAGATGCGGAAGGCGATCAAGTCGCTCGACGAGCGGGTTGCGGCGGTCGAGCGGGCTTCCGCGGGAAAGCCGGCGGAGGCGGCCTGATCATGCTCGCTGGCGAGACGATCGGAATCCTCGCCGGCTGGGGCCGGTATCCGGTGGCCGTCGCCGAGGCCATCCGGCGGCACGGCGGCCGCACGGCGGTGCTCGCGATCCGCGGCCACGCCGATCAGGAGCTCGAAAGCTGCGCCGACGTGTTCGGCGAGGTGGGCGTCGCGGAGATCGGCGGAGCGGTCGCGTTTTTCCGGCGGGCCGGGTGCCTGCGGGCGACGATGGCGGGCAAGATCCACAAGACGAAGCTCTTCGCGAAGGGGGCCTGGCGGCATCTCCTGCCCGACTGGACGGGACTCAAGACGTTCTGGCCGCACTTCGTGGCCCGAAGCACCGACAACCGCGACGACTCGCTCCTCTCCGCGATCGCGACGGCCTTCGACTCCGGCGGCGTGCGGATCTGCCCGGCCACCGATTTCGCCCCCGAACTGCTCGCCGCCGGCGGCCTGCTCGCGGGGCCTGATCTCGGGCCTTCGAAGCTCGCCGACATCGCTTTCGGCTGGCGGCTGGCGAAGGAACTCGGCAGGCTCGACATCGGGCAGACCGTCGTGGTCCGCAACCGCGCCCCGATCGCCCTGGAAGCCATCGAGGGGACCGACGAATGCATTCGCCGCGCCGGCAGGCTCTGCGCATCCGGGGGGCTCGTCGTCGTGAAGGTTGCCAAGCCGCAGCAGGACGAGCGATTCGACATGCCGACGATCGGCGTCGGCACGCTGCAGTCGCTCAAGGCGGCCGGGGCGAGCGTGCTCGTGATCGAAGCGGGGCGGACGATCCTCGTCGACCGCGAAGAACTGTTCGGCTTCGCCGACCGCTCCGCGATCACGATCGCAAGCTGCCACGACCGTGTGGGCGAGGCGATGCTGCCCGACACAAGGTCCGACGCCGCCTGATCCATCGGGCTATACTCGGTCCATGCGATCTCCCACGCGATCGATCATGGCTCGCTCGCTCCTCGTCGTCGCCGCCCTCGCGTGCATTCCGTCGCTTGGCCGTGATCCGGTCATCACGATCGACGTCGACGTCGATGCGACGGCGGCGATACCGCCCGCGAAGACCCACCACATGGGACGCGAGATCGCACAGACGATGCACTTCACCGGCGCCCCGTGGCTCGTTCGCGAGAGCCGCCAGCGGGAGGAGGACTGCCGGATGCTCATCGAGGCGCTCGGCATCAAACGGGGGCAGACCGTCTGCGATCTCGGCTGCGGCAACGGCTTCTACACGCTCGAACTCGCGAAGCGGGTGGGGCCGAAGGGCACGGTTTGGGCGTCCGACATCCAGATGGAGATGCTCCGCATGCTCGCGGAGAACGCCGGCGGGGCGGGTATCGGGCATATCCGCCCCGTGCTGGGAACGCCGATCGACCCGAGGCTGCCGAAGGGCAAGGCCGACCTCGTGTTGTGCGTCGACGTCTACCACGAGTTCTCCCACCCCGACGAAATGCTCGCGCGGATACGCGAAAGCCTCGCCGACGGCGGAGTGCTCGTGCTCGCCGAGTTTCGTGGAGAGGATCCGGCCGTGCCCATCAAGCCGCTTCACAAGATGACGAAGGCGCAGGTGCGGGCCGAGCTCGAGGCAGCTGGGTTCCGGGTCGCGAGGGAGTTCGACCGGCTCCCCTGGCAGCACCTCATGTTCTTCGAGAAGGACGGCGGCGACGTCGAGGAGGCCGGATCGACCCTGAAAACATCGAAAAAACGCTGAAAATGGGGGGTGTGGGGCGGGTGCGGCGGTTTCTGTTTGTTTTCGGACCAACCTGTTGCATCCCGCTTTGCGGTTCACCATACTGATGAGCGTTACGGGGTACGGCCAGCAGGAATTCGGCCATGGCTTTCAATACCAATCGCAAGCGGCCTTTTCAGGCCAACGACTCGGCCAGTCGTGACCCGCAAGGTGGGTCGTTGAATCCCACCGTATCGCTGCTCGATCCTCCGGCTCCCACGGCTCCAGAATCTCGCGATCGACCGAAGCCCTCGTCACGGTTCGGCGAATCGCTCTCGCAATCGAGAGCCGCGCAGACCCCGCGTGCGGAGCCAAACTGGGTGCTCGGCCGAAGCGCCGCGATGCGGCGGATCGCGAGGTCCATCGAGCGTGCCGCCGAGGTCGAGTGCACCGTGCTCGTTTCGGGCGAGACAGGCACCGGTAAGGAACTCTGGGCAAGGCTGCTTCACAGGAGCGGCCCGCGAAGCGACAAGGCATTTATTCCTGTCAACTGTGCCGCCCTTACCGAGACGCTCGCCGAGAGCCAGCTGTTTGGCCACGAGAAGGGCGCTTTCACGGGTGCGGAGGGGCGTGCTCTCGGCATCTTCAGGGCGGCGCAGGGTGGCGTGGTGTTTCTCGATGAGATCGGAGAGATGCCGCTTTCGCTGCAACCGAAATTGCTCAGGGTCTTGCAGCAACGCGAAGTGATCCCGGTCGGGGCGACGCAGCCCGTGCCGGTCGACGTGCAGATCGTCGCTGCCACGAACCGCGAACTCGAGCAGGAGGTTGCCAAGGGAACGTTTCGGGAGGATCTCTACTACCGGCTCAACATGATCGAGCTGAGCGTTCCCCCCCTGCGAGATCGCGTCGAGGACATCCCGGAGTTCATCGACTTCTTCGCGAGGGCGTTCGCGGAGCGGTATCGGCTTCCGAAGTGGGAGCCGACGCCCGATGAACTCGAGTCGTTCTGCTCGTTCGAATGGCCCGGCAACGTCCGGCAGCTTTCTCACGCGATCGAGCAGTCGTATGTGCTCCAGACACGGCCCCAGGTGCCGAAGAAGCGGGGCGATTCCGCCGTGGGCGACGACTCCCGTGTCCCAACGCTCGATCTCGTCAAGCTTCGAAAGATGGCGATCAAGCAGGCGCTCGAGACGACCAAGGGGCACAAGGCCCGGGCTGCGAAACTGCTCGGCGTGCATGCCAACACGCTCACCCGCATGCTGCGGGAAGACGGCGACCCGAGTGCCGAAGGCTAGGCTGGCAGCATGCCAGGGATGGGCCGATTGTCGGCTTCCTAGGGAAGTTTGCAGGTGCCGCTGTCGCAACTTCCGGATCGTCCTGCGATCCGATAGCGGTTGCGGGCGATGAAACGGTAGCAGGCCTTCCAGAGGGGCATCGTTCCAGGAATGTGCAGGAGGGCCGCGAGCGGCCACAGCGGAACAAGCTTCCTCGAGAGATAGCGGACGGCATCGGCGCCTCCCCTCGCTTGGCCCTTGGTGTCGACTACGTACATTTGGGAGAGCAGGTCGTCGAGCGACAACTCGGGAAAGTCGGTAGCGACGGACTGGTCGTGGCAGGAGCGAAAGTCGAACCTTCGGCCGATGTCGAGCCTGCGCAGCATGCCTACCTGGCCGATGCAGAATCGACAGCTGCCGTCGTAGAGCACGGTATCCCGTTTCGGGGGCATACTGGTCGTGATCATGAAGTGGGTCGCCTCCAACCGCATTCTAGTTCCCATCGTGGCCGTGGCCGCGGAAGCGGTGATTTTCGCCGCCGTGGTGGGTTTGGCCCGTGGCCATGCCGCCGAGGGGGATCCGCCCGCACCGGCCGTCGCCCCCGGGGTCGTGCTCGAGGAGCGGCGTTACGCCAATGGTGCCGTTCGCACCCGCACCGAGACGCGGGTCGGTCCGTCGGGCGTCGTGGTTCGCAAGGGGCGGGAGTGGACCTACGATCCGTCCGGCAGGCTTTTGTCGGAGGTGACCTGGGACGGCGACCGGCGTGAAGGACCGTCCGTCGAATACGACCTGCGGGGCAACGTCGTCGTCCGGGAGTCGTTTCGACGCGGCAGGCGGGACGGCGTCTTCCTGCGGTACCACGCCGACGGCACGCCGCAGCGGGAGGTGGTCTTCCGCGACGGCGTCCGCGACGGCATTACGAGGCAGTGGCACGCATCGGGCGAACTGGTTGTCGACGAGACGTACTCCAAGGGGAAACTCGAGGGCACGAGGAGGTCGTTCCGTTCGGATGGCAGCATCGAATCGGAGGATCGCTATCGTGGGGGCCGGCGGAACGGCGTCTGCACCCGATGGTATGCCAACGGTGGCAAACAACTCGAGGCGAGCTATCGCGACGATCGTCGGGAGGGTCCGTTCGTCGAATACTGGGAGAACGGGAACGAGCGATTGCGGTGCTCGTTCGTCAACGGGACCGAGGAGGGGGTCTTCCGGCAGTGGTATGCCGACGGGGCCCCGCGAATCGTCGGTGGCTATGTGGCCGGGCGGCCCGAAGGACGTTGGGTGAGCTGGGGATCTGGCGAAGGGCACCCGATCGCCTCCGAACAAACCTACCGCGACGGCCTGCTCGACGGCCCCGCCGTCGAGTACCACCCCGACGGCTCGGAAAAGATGCGTGCGAACTGGTCGGCAGGCCTGCAGAACGGCCGCTGGGAGGAGCGGTACGAGGGGGGCGGAGCGCGTGCCACCGGGGAGTACAGCCGTGGCCGCCCCGTCGGCGTGTGGGAGTTCTTCCACGAGGACGGCTCGCCGTGGAGCCGAACCGAGCACGATGGCGGCGTGCGGCACGGACGTCACGTCGAGTGGGACGAGGATGGAAACGTGGTCGTGGATCAGACGTTCGTGCGAGGCGTTCCCCTGCCGTAGGCGGGCCGCTACATCGCCAGTTTCTTGGGCAACGTGACGTAGTGGAGCACCATGATTGCCCCTGCGGAAATGAGGCTCCACGGCATCCAGTCGGGCGCCGTGAACGACCTCGGGCCGCCGCGTCCATCCGGCGGCAGCACGACCGCCGAATCGATCACGAGCAACTCGATTCCGACGATGCAGGAGAAGATTCCAACGGCGAGAAAAAAGCTCTTCCACATGGTGGTGACGGGAATTGGGTGACGGGACTCGAGGGGGGCGGGCGAACTCCTCTCGTCATGTCGGCACGTCGGCGGCCGACGATGGAGAGGCATGACCGTGGAGAGGAACCTGACGGTCGTTCCGATCCTGCGGCCCATCGGCATCAGCCGCCGGCGGCTTCGCCCGTCACCGTCTCGTCGGCGGCTCGGGCCGGCCGCCGGTCGGCATCGGTGCCCGGAACGAGCTGGGGGCTCTCCATCGCCGCCTCGACGATCTCCCTGAGCTCCGTGCCGTCGATCACCTCCGACTCGATGAGCCTGGCTGTCACGGCCTCGAGGGCGGCCCGGCGGGTCTCGAGGATGCGGCGGACCCGCTCGATCGCCGCCTGGATGATCCGGCTGACCTCCTGGTCGATCTCCCTGGCGGTCTGCTCGCTGTGGCCCCGCGGGGCGTTGAATTCGTGGCCGCCGGTGGCCAGGAAGGGGGATCGCGGGCTCTCGCGGTAGGTGACGCGACCGAGCCGGCTCATGCCGTAGTCCATGACCATCGCCCTCGCGATCTCGCTGGCCCGCTCGAGGTCGTTCTGCGCCCCGGTCGACACGTCCGCGTAGACCATCTCCTCGGCGATCGTGCCGGCGAGGAGTACCTCGATCCGGCTCTCGAGTTCGCTCTGCGTAAGGAGGTATCGGTCGTCTTCCGGCCGCTGCATCGTGTAGCCGAGCGCCGCGAGTCCGCGAGGGATGATCGACACCTTGTGGACCGGATCGGTGTTCGGGAGCGACGCGGCGACGAGAGCGTGTGCCGCCTCGTGGTAGGCGACACGCTTCTTCTCGTCCTCCTGGATGACCCGCCGCTTCTTCTCGAGGCCGGCCGTCACCCGCTCGACGCCCTCGTTGAACTCGTCCATCCCGACCGAGGACTTGTTCTTCCGGGCCGCCAGGAGCGCCGCCTCGTTGACGAGGTTCGCAAGGTCGGCCCCGACGAATCCGGACGTGATCCTCGCGACGTGCTCGAGATTGACCATCGGGTCGAGCTTCACCTCGGCCACGTGTACGCGGAGGATCGCCTCGCGGCCACGGACGTCGGGGCGGTCGACGAGGACGTGCCGGTCGAATCGGCCCGGGCGAAGGAGGGCGGGATCGAGCGTCTCGGGACGGTTGGTGGCTGCGAGCACGATCACGCCGCTGTTGCTGCCGAATCCGTCCATTTCGACAAGGAGTGCGTTGAGCGTCTGCTCCCGCTCGTCGTGGCCGCCGACGACGCTCGTGCCGCGGGTCTTGCCGAGCGCGTCGAGCTCGTCGATGAAAATGATGCAGGGAGCCTTCGACTCGGCCTGTTGGAACATGTCGCGGACCCTCGCGGCGCCGACGCCGACGAACATCTCGACGAAGTCGGAGCCCGACATGCCGAAAAAGGGAACCCCCGCCTCGCCCGCGATCGCCTTCGCCAGGAGCGTCTTGCCGGTGCCCGGGGGCCCCACGAGGAGCACGCCCTTGGGAATGTGGCCGCCAAGAACCTGGTACTTTTCCGGGCTTCGCAGGAACTCGACCACCTCGCGGAGTTCCTCGACCGCCTCTTCGATCCCGGCGACGTCGTCGAACGTGATGCCGAGATCCTCCTGGGCGTACATCTTGCCGCGGCTGCGGCCGAAGGCCATCGGGCTGCCCGCTCCACCGATCTTCCGCATCATGAGGAAGAAGACGAGCACGAACAGGCCCGTCATCAGGAGCATGGGCAGCCAGCTCCGCCACGGGCTCGGCGGATCCTCGTAGCGGTAGGCGACCCCATTCTCTGCCATCAGCCTCGACAGCTGCGTCTCCGAGTTTTCGCTCGGGAGCTTGGCCGTGCGAAACACGACGCGATCGCCCGCCGATGCGATTCGCTCACGGACGCGATCCGCCATCGACTTGCCCTCGTCGGGCCCGCTCTCGTTCGACGCATCCCGCACCGGACGGATGCTCCCGGTGACCGTGAAAGCGCCTATCACCACGTCCCGAAGGTCGGTGAATCGCCTCGGCGTGCTCCGATCGTCGCCGCGGAGCCGGATTTCGACCCCTTGGGACGCCTCGGCAGCGGCGCCGTGGCCACGGATGAGTCGCTCGAGGTCGCTGTACGAAATCTCGACTTCCGGCGCCGTTCCGAACAGGCTCATCGCGAAAAGGCCGGCAACTCCGGCGGCGATGAGGTACCAGACGATCCCAGATCCAACGGCGGGCTTTCGGTCGCCGGTCCGCTTCGTGAGGTCTCTTTTTCGTGGCATGAGGCGGCGTGGATGCGGCGTCTGAACTCCCTGCATGGTACGCAGGCCCCGATCTGCCGACAAACGTCGGGTCCGGAGTGCGGCCGGTTTGCTGTCGGGAACCGCATATGGCACTTCCCCACGGCTGCCCATAAACTTGGGGGAATCTCATTCCGACGACTTTGCGACCAGGTGCCTCCGATTGACGCCGCTCAGGGAAAGCCACTCCGCCTCGCGGTGCTCGGAAGCACCGGCAGCATCGGGACGAGCACTCTCGACGTCGTTCGAGAGTCGGATGGTCGGCTGAGCGTCTTTCTCCTGGCGGCCCGGGCGAGCGGAGCCGCGCTGATCGAGCAGGCGAGGATATTCCGTCCCTCTTGGGTGGTCGTCGCCGATCCGGCCGCCGCCGAGGGCATTCGCGGCTCGGACCTTCCCGCAGGAACCCGCCTGGCGGAGGGGGAGGATGCGCTGGCCGAACTGGTCCGGGCTTCCGAGATCGACAGGGTCGTCTCGGCGATCGTCGGGGCCGCCGGTCTGAAGAGCACGTGGGCGGCGGTCGAGGCTGGCAAGACCGTCGCCCTCGCCAACAAGGAGACGCTCGTCATGGCCGGGCCGCTCGTGATGGCGCTGGCCGAGCGGACCGGGGCGACCATTCTGCCGGTGGACAGCGAGCACTCGGCGATCCACCAGGCGCTCGCGTCGGGGGCCCGCGACGAGGTCGCACGGCTCGTGCTCACGGCCAGCGGTGGACCGTTTCGCACGACGCCCACGGCCGAGCTCGCGACGGTGACGCCGGAGCAGGCGCTTCGCCACCCCACCTGGTCGATGGGAAGGAAGATCACGATCGACTCGGCGACGATGATGAACAAGGCCCTGGAGATCATCGAGGCCAGGTGGCTCTTCGACATCCCGTCGGAGCGGATCTCGGTCGTCGTCCATCCCCAGTCGATCGTCCACTCGATGGTGGAGTTCGTCGACGGATCCGTCGTCGCGCAGATGAGCCCGCCCGACATGCGGCTGCCGATCCAGTACGCTATCGATCATCCGCACCGGCGGCCGGGGCCCGCCCGGCGTTTCGACTGGACCCGCGAGTTCTCGCTCGATTTCGAGCCGCCCGACCCGGCGAGATTTCCGGCGATCCGGCTCGGGCACGAGGCGGCGCGGCGGGGCGGGACGGCCGGCGCCGTCCTGAACGCGGCGAACGAGGCGGCGGTGCAGGGCTTTCTGGATGGCGAACTCGCCTTCACCGAGATCGCGGAGGTGAGCGGACGGCTGCTCGCGGAGCACCCGTTCGAGGCCGAGCCCTCGCTCGACGACATCTGCAGGATCGACGCATGGACGAGAGAGGAGGTTCAACGGTGGGCTGTTTCGTGACCGTTTTTGCCGCAGCGACAGTTTTTGCCGCAGCGACATGGGCCGAGTGGCTCGTGCAGCCGTCGAACTGGCTTGTCATCCTCCAGGTGGCCGTCGGCCTCGGCTTCGTGATCTTCGTCCACGAGCTCGGGCACTTCCTCGTCGCGAAGGCCTGCGGCGTGAAGTGCGAGAAGTTCTTCCTCGGTTTCGACGTCGGCGGCCTCAAGCTCGCGAGCTTCAAGTGGGGGGAGACGGAGTACGGCATCGGCGCCCTGCCGCTCGGCGGCTACGTGAAAATGCTCGGCCAGGACGACAATCCCGCCGCGGCGGCGGAGGAGGCTCGACGCGCGCGGTCCTCGGGCGATCTGCCACCCGAGCCAACGGGAGGTCCGCACCGGCCCTGGGATCCGCGGAGCTATCCGGCCCAGAGCGTGCCGGAGCGGATGGCCATCATATCGGCCGGCGTCGTCATGAACGTGATCTTCGCCGTGCTCATGGCATCGCTCGCGCTTTGGCTCGGCGTGCGCGAGATCACCTGCGAGGTCTCGAGCGTCCGCCCCGGCGGCGCGGCGTGGCGGTCGGGAATTCGCACGGGAGACGAAATCGTCGCGATCGGCGGCAGGAAGTCGCCGATCTTCAGCGACCTCCAGAAGGGGGTCGCACTCGGGGACGTGGACCGCGGTGTGGAGTTCACGGTGCGTCGTCCCGGCGACGGCTCGACCCGCACGCTCACGCTCCACCCCGACAAGGACCTCGGTCCGCCCACGATCGGCGTGACGAGCCCCTTCTCGACGACCATTCCCCGGAGCCTGGAAAAGGATGCCGATGGGCTGCTCCCGGGCGGAGCCGGACGCACGACGCCTCCCCTCGAGCCCGGTGACCGCATCACCGCGGTCGATGGCGAGCCGGTCGCGACCTACGCCCAACTCGTCGCCGCCCTCACCCGCAAGCCTTCGAGCCTGGTGTCGCTTTCGATCGAGCGGGATGCCAGGCCGGCGGCCGCCGGGGCCGATGCCAGGCCCGCGACCAAGCTCGACGTGACGCTGCCGCCGCAGCCCGTGAAGTCCACCGGCATGGCGATGACGGCCGGGCCGATCGTCGCGGTTCAGGCCGACTCGCCCGCCGCCGACGCGGGGCTCGAGGCGGGCGATCGTCTCGTGTCGATCGACGGGGGCCCGGTCGGCGACCCGCTGACGATCGCCGACAGGTTCGCCGGCCGAGCCGGAGAACGGGTGTCGCTCGGCATCGAACGGGGCGGCGAATCGATCGACGTCGCGATCGTCCCGCGGTCCGTGGATTGGATCGAGGAGGCGAAGCTGCCCTCGAGCCCCGTCTCCGTTCCATCGGTCGGGATCGCGATCGCGGTCGACGCGGTCGTCTCGGCGGTCGATTCCGAAGGGCCCGCGGCGCGGGCCGGCATCGTCGTCGGCGACGAGATCGAGCGGGCCGTTCTCGCCAGGCGGACGGAGCCGGACGACGAGGCGGACGGGCTCCCGCTCTCGAAGGAGGCCCGCAACTGGCCCTACATCGAGAGCATCCTCCAGATCGCGAAGGACGACGTCTTTCTCGAGCTTTCGGTCAAGGGGAGCGATGGTCGCACGCGAAGTGTCGAGATCGATCCTGTGATCGCGAAGGGAAGGTTTTCGATCGATCGTGGACTCGTCTTCGAGCCGGTGACGAAGCTCGTGCGTGCTGAGGGC
>JBIIOJ010000167.1:0-6873 GCA_044337015.1 Pirellulales bacterium | reverse complement strand
CCGGGGGAGTTGCCGGGGGAGTGGATGCCGGCGATCGTGGCCGCCCCGCCGATCGTGCCCGAGCCCATGAGCGTGGCGGCGGCGGCCACGGAGAGGGCCCCGGATCCGAGCGAGCCGTTCACGACGAACGTGCCATCGGAGACGGTCGTGTTGCCGGAGTAGGTGTTGGCGCCGGAGAGTTCGAGGATGCCGCCGCCGGATTTCGTGAGCGATTGGGCGCCCGCGGATCCCGTCGCGATCACGCCGCTCACCCGCAGCCGGCCGCCGGAGGCCACGTTGAAGCTCGCTGCGTCGTCGAGTGCCATGGCCGCGGAGATCAGGTGACCCGTGCCGCTCACCGCGACGGAGCCGGAATTGGCGAGTCGCAGAGTGCCGCCGGCAGCGGTGCCGGTGGTGACGCTGCCGGAGTTGCCGGCGAACGTGAGCCGCGAGAGCGTCTGCGAAAGGCCGTTCAGGTCGAGCGTGGCGGCGCCGAGCGTGGAGCCCACGGTCACGGGAGTCGCGGGGGCGATCTGTTCGCCGCCTTGGTTGTTGTTGAAGAGCTGTGCCGTGCCGTTCTCGATGGACACGGCCGTCGCTGAACCGGAAAGCGAGCTTTCCAGCTGAACCAAACCGGCATTGCCCGCCGAACCGATCGTGTAGCCGACAACTGGGTCGTCGTTGCCGTTGCCGTCCTTCCACAACGCACTAAACCTCGCAGTCGCGGAACCAGACGCCTGGAGCGTCACTGACCGCCCGAGGCGAATGGATACGCCGGAGGATCCGAAGATAGCCACGCCTGTACCCGTGGCGCCGAGGACGACCACCTGCGACCCGCCGGAGCCACTCGAAGCGACCGCGAAGCCGCGGTTAATGTTCACGCCATCCGCCAGCAGCACCGCCGTGCCGGATGCCCCCGTCGCCGAACTGCCGATGATCGTGCCGGTGCCCGTGCCGAAAGGGCTGTTGTTGCCGGAGCTACCCACGGCGGCCGCGACTACGATCGTTCCGTCGAGCACCTGCAGTTGGCCGTCGTAGGAGCTCGCCCCGGTGAGCCGCCAGAGGCCGCTGCCGGTCTTGTTCACGCTCACGCCCGAGCCGGCGGCGATCACGCCGATCGCGTTGGCGGCAGTGCTCGTGCCGGTGAGCGTGAGCGTCTTCGTGCCGGCCGCGGCGGTGCTCGCGCCGGTGAGTTGCAGGGGTCCCGAGCCGGCAGCCTCGATCACGCCGCCGCCGGTCGTGCCGGAGAGGTTGATCGCCCGGTCGGTCGTGTGGCCGCTGCCCGTGTACCGCAGCGTGCCGGCGGTCGAGCCCGAGCCAAGGTTGATGAGCGTTGCCGTGCCGACCGGACTGGCCTGACCGGAGTTTGCGAGCCAGTCGATCGCGAGCGCGCCCTGGTTGACCGACGTCGCATTCGTCAGCGTGCTCGAGCCGGAGAGCGTGAGCGTGCCGGTGCCCGTCTTCACGAGCGAGCCATTGGAGAGGATGCCGGAATAAACCGTCGAGCCGCCGTTGTTGCCCACGGTGATCGCGCGACCGCCGAAGCCGAGGTCGCGGCTGCCGGTGAGGCCGCCGAGCGTGGAGGCCTGGTTGAACGTGACCGTACCCGCGCCGGACGAGGACATGTCGAGCGTCGAAGACTGGAGCGACGTGGATGCCGCGACCACGAGCGTGCCTTCGAGCGGACGCGTGAGGCCCGTGAACGTGTTGGCTCCGCTGAGCGAGAGCGTGCCGGCACCCGACTTCGTGAGGCCGTTTGAGCCATTGGCGGCGATCGCATGGAGGATCGCGAGCGTGCCGCTCACGAGATCGGTACGGATGTCGAGGTCGGTGTTCGACGGCGCCCGGATGCCACTGCCGCCGCTCATCGTCGTGGTGCCCGTGCCCGACTTGAGAAGGCCGGTCACCATCACCGATCCCGACGAGATCGTGTAGGTCGCGACCGAGTCCGTGAAGGCGAGCGTCGTGAACGTGCCGGTCGTCTGGCCCGTGGCGTTGCCCGTGAACTGTTGGTGGGCGATGCTCGTCTGGTTGCTCGACGTGGCCCCGGTGGTGCGGGTGTTCGTGTCAACGCCGTAGTTGATCCCGCGGACGAACCCGCTCGCGTCATACCAGGCGAAGTTGGCCCCATCGTAGTAGAGTCCCGGGTCGATGAAGCCGGCGGACTGGCCCGTGATCGCGAAGCCGTTGGCCGCGGAGTTCGTGCCGCCGCCGGGTACGAGGTTGCCCGTGGCCCCCGCCGAGACGGTCAGGCTCGACGCGGAAAGCCCAAGGTCCTGCGCTACGCTCCGCACAAGCGTGACCGTGCCGGCCCCCGCCGCGAACGACAGCGGCCCGACCGACTGGCTGACTGGCCCAGTGGCCCCGACGTTGTCGATCGTGAGGCCCGCGAGGCCGGCAGTGGAGGAGACGGTGACAGGGACGGTGCTTGGCAGGCTGCCGGTGGCCCGCTCGACCCGAAGCGTGCCCGCCGCGATCGAGGTCGTGCCGGTGTAGGTGTTGACGCCGGCAAGGATGAGCGTTCCGGTGCCCATCTTCGTGAAGCCGGTTCCGGAAAGCGCGGCCGCGATCCGGCCGGAGCCGGTCGGAGATGTCACCTGCGAGGCGTTGATCGTGCCGCTGGAGAGCATGCCCCCGGCGAGTACCACGGTGTTGGCGATCGTGAGGCCGCCAAGATCGAGC
This sequence comes from Pirellulales bacterium, assembly GCA_044337015.1. Classification (GTDB taxonomy): domain Bacteria; phylum Planctomycetota; class Planctomycetia; order Pirellulales; family UBA1268; genus UBA4655. The sequence continues at coordinate 4,212 of JBIIOJ010000167.1, read as the reverse complement.
GTGCCGCCCGCGGGCAGCGTGACCGAGCCCGTGCCGAGCCCCGAAGCGTTGCCGACGACGACGCTGCCGTCCGTGACCTCGGTGCCGCCCGAGAAGGAACTCGCCCCGGAGAGCGTGAGCGAGTTGGCACCATACTTCACGAGCCCCCGCGGGCCGGGAATGCTCGAGCCATAGGTGAAGTCGCCGGCCGAGGTGTCGATGCCCACGTTCGAGACACCGCTCGAGTTGTCGACGCCGGCAAGCGTGCCCGCGAAGAGGGCATCAACGGCGGCCGCATCGAAATACGCCCCATCACTGGCCGACACTCCGAGTCCGAGCGTGGCCCCCGCCGCCACCGTCGCGGTGCCCGTGGCGGGCTGGGCCGCCCGGGTGGCGAAGATCAGGCCGCCGGCCGAGACGGTGGATCCTCCGTACGTATTTGAGCCCGAGAGCCGCAAGGCGCCCGAGCCGGCTTTCGTGAGAGTCGCCCCGCCGCCCGCGATCGGGCCGCCAACGGTGAGCACCGATGAATCGACGGTGACCGTCCGGTTGGCATTCATCGCCACGCCCCCGGTGCCAAGATTGAGCGGGCTTGTGCCCGCAAAGGCAAAGTCGCCATTCCACAGCTGGGCGTTGTTGCCCGATGCTGTGACGGCCGCTCCCGACGAGTTGCCGAGCGTCCCGCCGCCGATCGTGAACGCGCCGCTGCCGAGGGCCGCGGTGTGGTTGATGTCCAGGCCGCCTGCCGTGAGCGTCGTGCCGCCGGAGTGGGCGTTGCTGCCGGAGAGCGCGAGGGTGCCGCCGCCCGACTTCACGAACGCGACGATGCCGGAGCTGTTGTCGGCCAGCGATCCACCGAAGGTCGATGCGCCAGAACTGAACGACGACGTCAGCGTCGTCGTGCCCGCGGTAGCCGCGGTCGTGATCGTGCCGCCGGTCGAGCCGGAGAGCGTGCCGACAGAAACGGAATAGCCTCCGAGGTCGAGCGTGCCGCCGTTGACGGCGAGGTTGCCGCCCGAAGCGCCGAGGGCGGCTGCGCCTGCCAGCCGCAGCGTGCCGGCCGCGACGCTCGCCCCGCCTGCGAAGGTATTGCTACCCGAGAGCGTGAGCGTCCCCGAGCCCGCTTTGACCAGGCTGCCCGAGCCGGAGACGACGCCGGCGAACGTGCCGCTGCCCGTGCCGGAAACGGTGAGCGCACGGCCCGAGCCGAGCGTCACGCCACCGCTGCCGGTGAGGAGCGCCACTTGGTCGCTCGCCCCAGAAAGGTCGAACGAGCCACTCGCCGCGACATAGAGCGTGGCCGCGTCGCCGAGGCCGTTGCCGCCGCTGACTCGCAGCAGGCCCTGATTGATGGCCACGGCGCCGGTGATGCTGTTGGCGGTATTCGAGAGAACGAGCGGCATGATGCCGTTTTTCGAAAGACCGCCAGAGGTCAGCACGGGCCCGCTCAGCGTGGTGGAAAAACGCGGGTCCCCCTGAAGAACCCAGACCACGAGTTCGCTCCCGCCGAGGTCCATCGCCGGAGCGACGGACACGTTCACGTTGCCCCCAACGGTCATGATCCCCGCCTGCGCGGCCCGGGAGCCGTCGGGCAGGATGCCGAGTTGGATCGTGCCGCTGCCGGTAAGGTTGTTAAGCAGCCGTATCGAGTCGGCCGAGACACTGCCCGTGACGGCCGTGCTCGCCGTGATACCCCGGATCACGCCGTCGCCCCAGGCCGACGTGTTGTAGGTAGCCGGCTGCAGGCCTACGCTTGCCGTGCCGGTGTCGGTCAGGAAGTTCGTGCCCGAGACGATGTACGGCGCCGCCATGTTGCCGCGCTGCAGGCTGCTGGGGACATACAGCCGGTGAAGCGTGCCCAGCGTGCCCGAGCCATTTGGCACGACCGGCACGACGTTGATCGTCGCCCCGCCGGAACGGCTCAACGCATTGATCGTGAGCCACGCGGTTCCCGTTGTGACGGTTCTAGTTTCGAGCTGGATGCCGTTCAGGTCGGAGAATGCCAGCGTGCCCACGGTGTCGGTGACGGTGTAGGCAGTTCCATTGCTTAGATTGCCTAACCCGAGCATGGCCCCCGAAAGGGAGACATCTTTTCCGTTCAAGGCGTTCGTGCGGAAAGAGTACAGGGCGCCGAGCGGATCAACGGCATAACTTGAAAAAAAGCTGCCGACGGAGGCATTGTCGAGATTGAGCCGCCCTATCGGTGCGACGCGGGCGACGATGTTTCCCGTGCCGCTCTTGACGAACGTGGGCGCGGCGGTAGACGTGCCGAGCGAGATGGACGTCTGGTTGCCGGTGGCGGGGAAAGTTCCGAAACTGCTATTGTTCCCCGCGCCGAGCGACGCAAACCGCAGTTCACCGAACGAGCCGTTGCCCGTGTTGACGGTGATCGTACCCGCCGACACGACGGTCGGATTGAAGCCTTCCGTATTCCCGCCTGTAGAGAAGCCCTGCCAGGGCGTGTTGGCGCCCACCGTGATGTTGAAGGCGGGGCTTGCAAAATTTGCACCGAGGCCGAAGAGAAGGTCGGCCGACGTGCCGAGATTCATCGCCGAAAGTGCCGTGTCGATATTGGCGTTGTTTGTCACGGTCGCCACGACGGCGCCGCTGCTCAAGACGACTTCCGCTTGCGATGGACTCGACGAGAACGACGCCACACGCCGCACTCCCGCCAGCTGCGTGCTTGTCGCCGACCCTGAAAGCATCGCCCCTGCACCGACCGTGAAGCGATCGCGGGACGAACTATTGAACAGCGTGCCACTCTGAATGATGGCACCGCCGCTGGAGGCGGTGAGCCCCGTAGTCACGCCACCGACGGCCGTCTGGGCTCCCGACGCATAGACCAGTTCCGCACCGTCTCCCGTGGCCAGCGAAGCCCCCGTGCCGAACGCGCCAGCCACCGTGCCGGTGATCGTGGCCCTTCGGTAATAACGCATGTTCTTTCGCGCGATGAATCCGCCGCTGAACGTCGGGTTGCTGTTTCCCGAGAGGTTTAGCGAGTTTCCGTAACTCGATCCGGTGAGATTCTCGAGCGAGATCGCGCCCGTGCCGGTGATCGCGACGTTCGTGCCAAATGTGTATCCCGACCCGTCCGGCGCGAGCCGCAGCCCCGCTCCCGTGTCGATCGTGAGACTGGCGAACGCAACGGTATTTACGCCACTCGCACCACTGGTGACCGAAGCCCCCGTTCCAGAGAAGGCAAGCGTGGTGTTGGCGGCACCGGCGCCGGTGAAGGAGGTCGGCCCGGTAGATCCGCTCGCTCCAGTGATCGAGTTTAGGTAGATCGTGCCGGATGCGATCGACACGGTGTTGCTACCCGAGAAGACTGCGGAGTCGGCAGGCGATTGAACGTTGGGCCAGGCGACAGACCCGGCATTCCAGTTGGCCGTGGTCGTGTTCCACGTGCCGCCGGAAGCGCCGCCTGACCAGGTGTATGAGGTCTGGGCAAACGCTGCCGCGGGGATTCCCAGCAGCATCGTCGCGCATGCAGTAACGGCGAGACACGTGCGACGGATGCTTGCGGACGGCAGCGTTGCCTTGGAGGCAATTTGGTTTTTCATACCGAACGTGCCCGTTTGATGCGAGGCCTACGGCGACCTGCCGGTGTTGGGATTCACCCTCCGCCCGAAGCTTTTAGCGTATCCCCGCCCCGGCTCCCCCCGCATCGTACGAAAGGGCATTGCCCGGAAAGCTTTTCTGGGGCGTTTGAATGGCGTTTCGGGGCGGAAACCGCGGTTTTTCATCGCCGCGGAGTGACCCTGTGCCCCCCCGGCGGAAGCTGGGGATGGCGCGTGGCGTCACCGGCGGCGGCGGGCGGCCAACGCCGCGGCGGCGATGCCGATCGCGGCCAGGGCGAGCGAGGCGGGCTCGGGCACGACCACGGTGTACTGGATCAGGACGTTGTTGTTTTCATCCTGCACTATCGAGAAGCTGTTGTCCTTGCGGGTGGAGGAGGCGAACGCCAGCCCATTTGCGTCGAACCAGCTCGCCGGGCTGTTCATGAGCGAGAAGTTGATGAGGTTCGACGTCGTGCCCGCCACGTCGAAGAGCGTCCAGTTCTGATCGCTTCCCCAGAAGGGGTCGGTCCAGTCGACGGAGCTGCCGGTGCCGGTGAAGACGAGGCTCAGGCTCGTCGCGCCGGCGAAGTCGAGGTTGCCGTCGACGTTGATCCCGTCGTAGACGCTGCCGCGGTCACCGGCTGTATCGGTGTTGCCCCACAGCTCCCAGATCACC
>JBIIOJ010000166.1:0-6886 GCA_044337015.1 Pirellulales bacterium | reverse complement strand
CGGGCAGCTCGTGATCGCGGCCGGCGGTGATTTCGATCCCGCGGAGTGGACGGCGGCGGCCTGGCTCGACGGGGCCGGCATCCTGCCCTCGCCGCTCGGCGAGACGTCGGGCCGGCTGCCCGACGAGAGCGGCACGCTCGAACCGCGTCGGCTTGCCTGGAACAGCATGCGAGACGAGCCGCTCTTCCGCGTGCCCGACGTGCCGGCGGAGGAGCTCGCCGATCTCTACGGCGGCCCGCTCTTCTTCAAGACCGTCGTCACCGACATCGCCGCCGCTCCAGCAAGGGCTGCCGCTGCAGAAGGAACTCCCGCCGCAGGTGGCGAGAACGTCGATCCCTCGTTCAGGCCGCGGGTGCTCGCCGCGTTCGACGACGGCACGCCGTTTCTCGTGACCCGCCGCATCGGCAAGGGGAGCGTGGCGTGGCTGGCCAGCGGGCTCACCGGCCCGTGGAACACGCTCGCCAAGACGAACGCGATGCTCCTGTGTGACCGATTGCTCCGGGGCATGCTCGCCGACACGCTGCCGGCGCATACCATCCCTTCCGTGGACCGCTTCACGCTCCCCGTTGCCGCGGGCGACCGCCGGGCCACGCTCAAGCTCACGCAGCCCGACGAGACTGGCAACCCCGCCGGGATCGTCGAGTCGCTCACCGTCGAGGCGGTGGGAGGCGATGCCTATGGCGCGACGCTCCGCGACCTCTCCCGCCGTGGCCTCTACATGGTGACTGCGACGAAGCCGCTCGATCCGGCGGCCAGGGCTCGGATCGGTTCCGACGCCGACGCTGATGCCGATGCCGAGGGCCGGAAGCCGGAGGAAGAGCTTCTCTGGCGACAGCCACTGGCGGTCAACGGCCAGGCCCGTGAGTCGGAGCCCGCCGTCTTCGACTCCAAGTCGTTTTCGGTACGGCACGCGGACATCGAGGGCCTGAGGTGGATCGGCCCCGACGATGCGATCGAGTTCAGCGGCGCCCGGGTCGTCGGTCACGACGCCTGGTGGTGGATGCTCGCCGCAAGCGGCCTTTGCCTCATCGGCGAATCGCTCCTGCTCGCCACGCCACGGGAGGGCCGATCATGACCGCTCCCTTCTCCGGCAGCATCGCGAGGTGGCTGGGCGGGCTCTTCGGCCTGGAGAGCCTCGAGCGGGTCGATGCGTGGAAGGTGTCGCTGGCGGCGCCATGGGCGATCCGGTTTCCGCTCCTCGTCGCCGTGCTCGTCGCGGCCGCGGCCGCCGCGGGGGCCTGGTTTTATTTGCACTGGCAGCCGCCGATGCACCGCCGCATGCGGTCGCTCCTGGCGGCACTGCGGGCCGCGGCCGCCGGCGTGCTCGTTTTGCTGCTGGCCGATCCGGTGCTGCAGCTCTCCGTGCGGAGCTCGCCGCGGCCGCTCCTCTGGCTGCTCTTCGACGGCAGCGAGAGCATGGCGATCGAGGACGAGGTCGGGGGGAAAAAGACCTCCCGGTCCGAGCTCGTCGCGGACTGGTTGAGGCAGAAGACCGACAACGTGCTCGACGCGCTCGGCGGCAAGTTTCGGCTGCGGGCGTTCTCGATCGACGCTTCGGACGGCGTGAGGCCGATCGAAGCGGCTGCTGACGACGCTCCGGATGCGCTCGACGGCGAGTCGCTCGCTCGAGGGCTCTCGACGGCCGGGCAGGTGACGGCCATCGGGCGGGCACTCGAAGATCTCGCTGTCCGGCACTCGGCTTCGAGCCTGCAGGGGGTCGTGCTCGTGAGTGACTTCGACCAAAACGCCGGGCCCCCCGCGGCCACCGCGGCCCGCCGACTCGGCGTGCCGTTCTACTGCGTGGGCGTGGGCCCCACGCTCGCGGCCAACGTGGCGATCGACGTGCAGCCGCCGCCGGTGATGAAGCAGGACGAGCGATCGGTGGTCGCCGTGACGTTGCGGCAGACGGGGCTCGACGATGCGGTGGCGGAGGTGACGCTCTCCGTGCGGCCGCTCGATATTCCCGCAGGCAAGGCAGGCGATGCCTCCGCCGCGACGACCGCCGCTCCCATCGTGGTGGGCACGCGTTCCGTGCCGCTCTCGGCCGGCACGGTGGCCGTCGAGTTTCCCTTTACGCCCACGGCTATCGGCCGCCACGAGGTGGTCGCCACGGTCGAGCGGATCGAGGGGGAGTCGGTCGAGGCCGACAACCAGGCGACCCGCGAAACGCTCGTCCGCGACGATTTCCTGCGTCTCGAATACGTCGAGTACGAGCCGACCTGGGAGTGGCGGTTCGTGAAGGAGGTCTTCCATCGCGACCCGCTCGTCGGCGAGCGGGGATTCCGCACGTTCCTGCGGTCCGCCGACCCGCAGGTGAGACTTTCGAATGAACTCTTCCTCGCGGCCCCGGCCGCGTCGCGGGCCGATTTCTTCGCGACCGACGTGCTCTTCCTCGGCGACATGCCGGCCGCCGCTCTCTCGAGCCGGTTCTGCGAGATGGCGAAGGAGTTCGTCGAGGAATTCGGCGGAGGGCTGGTCGTGATCGCCGGGCCGCGGTTCGGTCCGGCGGAACTCGCCGAGACGGCCATCGGCGACATGCTGCCCGTGGTCTTCGACTCGGCCCGCCGGCAGCGGGACGACGAGCCGTTCGAGCTCGCCCTCACGCCGGAGGCCTCGCTCGTGGACTTCATGCAGCTCGGCGCCGACGAGGCGGAGAACCGCAAGGCGTGGAAGAATCTCGGGCGACTCCCCTGGTGGCAGCCGGTATCGCGGCCGCATCCACAGGCCACGGTGCTCGCCGTGCATCCGAGCGAGAAATGCACCGACGGCAAGACCCCGCAGCCGATCATCGCGATCCGCCGCTACGGCCGCGGGGAGGTGGTCTACGTCGGCACGAACGAGACCTGGCGGCTGCGGCGGAAGTATGGCGAGCGGTACTACCGGCAGTTCTGGGGCCAGCTCATGCACCGGCTCGGACTCAGCCACGCCCTCGGCAGCCAGAAGCGGTTCGTCGTGCGGACCGACGCGGAGACCTACCGCACCGACGACACGGTGCTCGTCACCATCGAGGCGTTCGATGCCGACTTCCAGCCGCTCTCCTCGGAGAAGCTTCCCGACCGAACGCTCGCCGCGCGGCTCGTGCGGCCCGACAAGCCCTCCTCCGATGAGCTCGAGAAGCTCACGATCGCGGAGGTCAGGCCCGGCCTCTTCGAGGCCCGGCTGCCGGCGCTGGTGGCGGGCGAGCACCGGATCATCGTCGACGATCCCGTCACCCGCGAAACGTCGCAGGCGGCGTTCACCGTGACGAGCGTCTCGGTCGAGCAGCGTTCCGCGAGCCGCAATATCGCGCTGCAGGAGGCGATTGCCGCCGCCACGGGGGGCAGGGCCTACGACATCGCATCGGCCTCGAAGCTCGCGGCGGACGTCGATCCCGTGGCCAGGCCCGAGCATGCAATGAAGGTGTTTCCACTCGGCATGACCTGGGCATGCCTGCTCCTTGGCCTCGGGCTGTTGGTCGGAGAGTGGATCGTCCGCAAGAGATTGAGCCTGCCATGAGTGAACACGACACGCTCGACGAGAAGATGCCCGGGCCGCCCCGGGAGTCCGGCATCGACCGGCTTTCGACACTGCGGTCGCGGATCGCGCAGGTCGGCCGTCGCCGCCGGTTCATGCGGCGGCTCTCCGCCGCGTCGCGGATCGCCATTGCGATCCTCGTCGCCGCGGCCACCCTCTTCCTCGTCGATTGGATCTTTTCGCCGGGCCGGCTCAGCCGGCTCCTCATGCTCCTCGTGGCGGCGGCGGCGATCGTACGCGTCTACCTGCGGCGGGTGCGGCCCGGCCTCGCTCACCGCGAGTCGGAGGCCGACGTCGCGCTCTTGATCGAGAAGCAGCAGGGGATCGACAGCGATCTCGTGGCGGCGCTCGAATTCGCAAGCGTTCCCGCGGCCCCGGGTTCCGCCGACCTCCGCGATGCGGTGGTCGAGTATGTCGCCGAGTTCGGCCGATCGTGGCAGATGCCGCGAGAGCCGGTCGATCCGAAATTGCGGCGACGCCTCGGGTGGCTCACCCTCGCAGTGGCGATCGTCGGCGTGGCGGTCGCGGTGCGGCCGGACTTTGCGGCCGCGTTCGTCAACCGGATGCTGCTCGGCTTCGCTCACTACCCCACCCGCACGCGGATCGAGTCTCTCTCGATCGGCGGACGGCGTGTCGACCCGAGGCCGTGGGTCGCGGCGAGCGCTCCCTCGCCGCTCGGTCGACCACTGGCCTTCGAGGTCGGCACCGGCGGCGAGCCTCCCAGGATCGTTCGGCTCAAGCTGGCGTCTGTTGAGACCGGAGGCACGACGGAACTCGAGCTCGTGCCCGACGCCGCCGGCAACTCGTCCACCTACTCAGCGAAGCTGCCGAGACTCGCCGAGTCGGTGGACGTGCAGGTGTTCGCGGGCGACGCCTGGACGGAGCGGGTGCGTGTGAGGGCGATCGCGCCGCCGCTGGTGGATCTCTCGCTCGCGGCGACGCCGCCTGCCTACGCGGGCGGCCGCGTCGAACGGGTGGCCCAGGGGGCGCGGCAGGTGACGGTGCTCGAGGGATCCCGTGTCGATCTCGCCCTGCGATGCACGAACAAGAAGCTCGTGTCGGCGACGCTCGTCGTCGACGGTGCCGAGCACCGGCTCGTGCCGCGAAATATCGACGAGGCGGCTGCTTCGGGATCCGGCGTCGAGTGGGAGCTTGCCGCGGGCGATTCCCCGCTCGCTCGCATCGACCGCACGGTCGCCTACGAGATTCGCATCGAGGACGAAGACGGCCTGGGGGCCGACTCTCCCCTCGTCGGCTCGATCCGAGTGAAGCCGGACGCGCCGCCGCGGGTGACGGCCGACGTGCAGACGCGGCTCGTGCTGCCGAAGGCGGCCCCACGACTGTCCTGGCGTGTGGCTGACGACCACGCGATCGGTCGGCTGGAGATCGTGGTGGAGCCGATCACGGCTTCCGGGGAGCCCGGTGCGGAGGAGTCCGGCAACGGTGGATCGACGGCGTCGCGTTCCGAACGCAGCCGAACGATGCCGATCCAGCTTTCCGTGGCCGGCGACGCCGGCTGGGTGGGAAGCGACCGGCTGCCGCTCGAGGGGGTCGCGACGCTGAAGCTCGACGGCCTGGGCCTCCAGGTGGGAGATCAGGTGAGCGTGATCGTTCGCGCGGTCGATCATCGCGGTGATGCGGCCGGCCGAACCGCCGAGAGCGAGCCGATCCTGCTCGAGGTGACCGACGAGCGGGGCATCCTCGCGGCGCTCCTGGAGTCGGACGAGCGGTCCGTCGAGCAGCTCGATGCGATCATCGACCGTGAACTCACGGTGGGAGGTGGACGATGAACATTGCCCGTATTCGCGAGGTGTGCTTCGCGATGTGGCTCGTGGCTGCTTGCATCGCCGTTCGCCCCGTGTGGGCGGCCGATCCGACCGCAGAGCCCGCCGGACTTGCGGCGCAGGAGCGTGCTCGGGCGCTCGCGGCGGAGCTCGTCCGCGGCGTGATCGACAGTCAACTGCGGCAGCTCGAGGAGAACGGGCTCGCCGACCGGCCGATCCACGCCGATATCCTCGCCCTCCGCGGCGCGATCGATTCGCTCGTGCAGCGGGAGATGAGGGATGTGATCGACCTGCTTGCGCGTGCCGACGCCGCCGTGCCCGCCGAACGCCGCGAGATCATCGGCGATGCCCGCACCCGCGCCCGCGGGATCGTGACGCGGCTGGCCGCCGAGCGGCAGCAGGTGGTCCGCCGGCTCAAGGAGGCCACGCTCGCGGCCGAGGCCCGCGCGGTGCTCGAGCGGCAGTCGCGGCTGCTCGTGGCGACCGAATCGCTCCCGACGCTTCCCGACGGCCGGCGGGAGCAGGCGATGCTGGCGGCGATCGAGGAGGAGCGGAACGTGAAGACGCTCGTCGCGACGCTCCAGGCATCCCTTGCCGACGTGAGCAACTGGGGAGGCGAGACCGGTGCGGCTGGCCTGGCCGGCCTGCGCGAACTCGAGAAGGAGGATGTGACCGCGGCCGTGGCAGCGGCGGAGGGACGGCTCGCCGCGGCCGATCCGGCGGCTGCGGCGACGGAGCAGCGCCGCGCTATTTCGGGGCTCGAGTCGGTGCTCGCTGCCGTGGAGGGCAACCAGGCTGCGCAGCGGGTCGATGCGGCAGCCGCCGGGAAGGACGCCACGGCGCTCGCCGGCAGGGCCGCGGCCATGCGGGCCGAGATGGCGAAGGTGCCGCTCACGGACGAGAGCGTCGAGAAGCTGCTGGCGGAACAGTCGGCCCTGCAGGAGTCGCTCGCGAAGCTCGCGCAGAAGGCCCGAGGCGAGCCGGCCGCGGCTGAGCTCGTCGCGCGCGCGAAAGAGTCGGCGATCGAGGCGGCGGCAGGCCTGCTTGAAGGGGACCAGAAGCGAGCGCTCGCGAGCCAAGACGCGGTCATCGACAGCCTCGAGGATCTGGCGGCCCGGTTCGAGGCCGAACGGCCCGCTGCGGCAAGCGCGGAGGAATTCGCGAAGCGGGCGGCCGAACTGATGAAAGTGCTCGAGTCGGTCGAGGAGTTCGCTCGGCGGCAGGAGCAGATCGGAAAAGCCGCGGCGACGCAGCCGCAGGCGGCGGTCGCGGCGGAGCGGCAGCTGGCTGCTGCGATCGAGAGGCTCCTTGACGAAGGGCGTGGCGAGACGAAGCCCGGTCGGAAAGACGCCGATGGCACGCAGGCCGCGCCGCAGGATCTGACGGCGGCCGTGGAGCAGCGGCTCCAGATGGCGGCGGACGCGGCGGCGAACGTGGCACGGGCCCAATCGCCCCAGGCGGCGCAGTCGGCGATGCAGGCGGCGACCGAGGCGATGCAGTCGGCCGCACGCGAGCTCGCGAATGCCGTGGCCGACGCACGCCGATCCGAGCTCGCGGCCAAGGCCGGCGAGCTCTCGCGTGCCGCGGAG
>JBIIOJ010000021.1:0-22025 GCA_044337015.1 Pirellulales bacterium | reverse complement strand
CGGCGTGCCACGACCTCGTCGGATCCCTGCAAGAGATACGGCGTGTTGGCCCGCATCATTTGAAAGGTCAGCGTGAGCCGTTCGCCCGCCGTCATGCGGCGATACTGGTCGAGTGATTCCTGGCTCAGCATAGCGGACCGACCCTGACGATGCATTCCGGCGAACGACCTCACATTCGCCGCGTCAGCGATTCTAACCGACCGAGAAACCGGGCGAGATTGACCTGACCGCAAGCCCCTCGCGGCAGCGGGCGCTGCGCCGGGGTAGACTCCGCGTGGGAGGTGGCTCCACCCATGACAAACACAACGGATGACCACGGCCGATGCCGACGAACGCTTGGCCTCGCGGCCCTGCTCGTCTGCCTTGCCCCGGCCCAGGCCGCCGACGTGCGTCCGATCGCCGAGATCAAATCGCTCGGCGACGCCGAGACGCGGTCGAGGCCGCGGGCTGCGATCCGCGGCGTCGTCACCTGGCGGGACGAGCGGGGACGGACGATGTTCGTCCAGGATGCGACCGCAGGCATTTATGTCGTCTTTCCCCGCGACAAGCCCGACGAGAAACTGCCCGACGGCGTGCAGCTGGCGGCCGAGGTCGTGGCCGAGGGGGTGGTCAGTCCCGGAGGATTCGCCTCATACATCGCGCTCGAGTCGGTGCGGGCGATCGGCCCCGCGACGCTCCCGCAGCCGCGGCCGTTCGACGACCATCGGTTCTTCACCGGCGCCGATGATGGATCGTTCGTCGAGACGACCGGGATCGTACGGGGCGTTCGCGAGGAGCCGTTTCTCTGGCGGCTGTTCGTGGCGCACGACACGCGAACGTTCGAGGTAGAGTGCCGCAAGGCGGCGATGCCGGCTGACTTCGGCCGCTGGTGCCAATCGCTCGTCAATGGCGACGTGAAACTCCGCGGGGTCTCGACGACGAGCTTCAATGCCCGGGGTGAGCCGCTCACGCAGCGGCTCTTCGTGAGCCAAGCCGACTGGATCGAGCCGCTCGTCCTGCCGGAGCATGAGCCCTTCGCCGCGCCGAGGGTGGCGATCGATGCGGTGGCCAGGTATCGGTTCGATCCGATCGATCACCACATGATCCGCACCGAGGGAATGGTCGCGCACTCCCTGCCGGGCGAGGCTCTTTACCTGCAGGAGGGCACCCACGGCCTGCGGGTGCTCACGCGTTCGCCGCAGGCCTTCGCGCCGGGCGACCGCGTGGAGGTGGCGGGATTCGTGGACCGCGGCGGCACGGTGGCTGGGCTGGCCGAAGCCGTCGTACGGCTCGTGAGCCACGGCGAACCGCCGGCGGCCATAGACATTTCGCCCGACGAAGTCGCCAAGATCCATGCCCGCTCCGCCGACACCTACGTGATCGCCCATCCCGGCGACTACGAGGGCTGCCTCGTCCGCTTCCCGGCCACGCTGCTCGAGCGGAAGGCGGGCCGCGACAGCGATCTGCTCGTGCTCGCAGCGGGGGAAACGAGCGTGACGGCCCGGCTGAATCCGGCCGACCTGGCCGCGCTCGGCCGGCTCGAACCCGGCAGCCGCCTGCTCATGACGGGGGTTCTCCACGTGATCCGGGCGACGGAAACGGTGAAGTGGCCGCTCACCCCGCCCACCAGCATGGAAATCGCCCCGCGGAATGCCGCCGACATCACGATCCTCTCGCGGCCGTCGTGGTGGACGCCCAAGCGGCTCGCCCTGCTTCTCGCCGCAGCCGGCGCGACGCTCGCCGCCGCGATTGTGTGGGTGGTTGCCCTGCGGCGGCAGCTGCGGCGGCAGATGCATGAGATCGAGGACGGGCTCCGCATGGAGGCGGTGGCCGAGGAGCGGCAGCGGATCGCCCGCGAGTTTCACGACACGCTCGAACAGGGGCTGGCGGCCCTGTCGCTGCGGCTGGGCGTGGCCGCTTCGCGAACCGCCGACGAGCAGGCCCGGGGCGTCTTACGGCAGCAAAAGACGCTCCTCTCTTGGCTCCAGACTGAAACACGGGAGTTTCTCCAGGATCTCCGCGACACGACCCACGCGGAGGATCCCTTCGCGTCGACCCTCGCCGGCCATGTCGAGCAGCTGCGATCGCTCTGCCCGGTGCCGATCGAGCTGGCGATCGAGCCGGGTCTGCCGAAGGTGCCGGCGGCGGTGCAGCACCATCTCGTGCGGATCGTGCGCGAGGCGGTGCACAACGCCATGCGGCATGCGGACGCCACCGCGATCACCGTGAGGGCGGCGGCCGACACCGAATCGGGAGGCCTGCGGATCGAGATCGCCGACGACGGGGCGGGCTTTGACGTGGCCGCCCGGTCGGCGACGCCCGGGCATTACGGCATCCGCGGGATGGAGGAGCGGGCCCGCCGGATCGGGGCGGCGCTCGCGATCGAAAGCCGCCCGGGCGAGGGATCGACTGTCCGCGTGACGCTCCCGCCGGTGCCCGCCGACGGATTTCCGGTTTCGACAATAGGTGGCGCCGTCACGGTGGCACGATGATGGTCGTTTTCACACGCCGTTTGATCGCTGTGGCCACACCATCCATCCGTCTGCTCGTCGTCGACGATCATCCGGTTTTCCGGGAGGCGCTCGCCCATGCGCTCGAGGGGGAGGCGGGATTCGAGGTGGTAGCCCAGGCCAACGACGGCTTCGCGGGATTGGAGGCCTGGCGGCGGCATCAGCCCGACGTGACGCTCCTCGACGTGAGCATGTTCGGGATGGGGGGCATCGAGACGCTACGGCGGATCCGCGAGATCGACGGCGAGGCCCGCGTGCTCGTGCTGACGTCGTCGGAGCAGCGGCGCGATGCGTCGGCGGCCCTCGAAGCGGGCGCGGTGGCCTATGTGACGAAGACGACCGGGTATGACGAGCTGCTGACGGTGATCCGTGACGTGCATGCCGGCGGCCGGCCGATCGTCGAAGTGCTCGCCCGTCTCTCGGCGGGCGGTTCTGAGAACGGCCTCTCGCCCCGCGAGCTGGAGGTGCTCGTGATGCTTCGCGACGGCTTCACGCACGAAACGATCGCAGCGCGGCTGGTGATCACCGACCGCACGGTGCGTGCCCATCTCACCGCGATCAAGACGAAGCTCAACGCGGCCTCGGCGGCGCAGTGCGTGGCCCGCGGATACGAGCTCGGCCTGCTCGCCCCCTCGGCCGCCGCCCGCAAGCAGCTGCCGCATCGGCGGTAGGCTCCGTAGGTGCAGATTGGCAGTCTGCACACCGCCGCGATCCGGGCATACGGGTTGGAAATCCGCTCCCGTCCCGAATTTCAGGCCGCGTGAGTTTCCCGGGCGTGCGTCATGTCGCGCCCCGTCACGCCACGCACGTCGGCGAATTCAAGCGTTTCCACGGCTCGCGTATGGCCGTCGAGGGAGACAAATTCAACCTCCAGCGCGGCCCGATCCGCGTAAATATGAACGACAGTGCCGACATCTCCGGCAACAAGGCCGGCACGCGGAAGATCCTTCAGCAATACCACCCGATCATGCTCGTTCATCATCGCGCTCCTCCGCTGGATAGGCCGTCACGAGCCGTGGGGCGGCGGTATTGCCGTCGATGATCCAGATCGTTTTGATCGTGGCTTTGCCGCCTCGCGGAACGTTCACATCGCCGACGATACTATACTTCACGCCGTGTTCGGTCGCCGCAACGGCCTGAATCCGCCCCGTGCGGGCGACCGCCGCGAGCGACTCCCGCAAGACTCGCCAGTCTGGCCTGCGATATCCGAGCGCCGTGAAGAATGTGGCCTTCCCCGCGCCATCCGGATGGGCTGGATTGAGCAGGTATTCCAACACTTTCTTCTCGGAGACCTCCGCGCGATCTGCATTGGGCATGAGATTCATAGGAATGAAAGTACTGTACACCCGTACCCACTTCTGGTCAATGCCTGGCGAAGGCGAGCCGCGCGGCTGGTGGGGCCTTAAAGACAAATTGGAAGACATCCCCACGCCTGCGCGCAAGGTTATCTTCGACAAGTGGATCATGCCTACGCCGACACGGCGATCACGTTCGCGGAGAAGGCTGCCGCGATGCCGAGCTGATGGTGTGCGGCTTGCAGCGCGTGCCGTCCCGGATGACATGGGACCGGTTCAACTGCCCGAGCATCGAATCGGGAACGACGGGGAGCTGTCGGTTCAGGGTGCGCCCGTGCCAGACGTGCAATCGCTCGAAAAGCAGGTCGCCGGCCTGGTGAAGGTGAGGCCGTTCGCTGGCCGCGAGCCTTTCGGCGGAGCTGAGACAGGCTCCAGTTGCCATATGCGATCATGGGCGGAATCGCGGTGCGGGCCCACGGGCTGCCGCGACCGACCTTCGACGTGGACTTCGTCGTCGCGGTGCCGCTGTTCAAGGTGCGGCTCTTTCTCGAAGGCCGCGGGATCTGCTCGACATCAAAAACATCCTGTTCATGCAGGGTCAGCTCGACGAGGCCTACATGCGGTGCTGGGCCGTGCCGTTGGGCGTGGTCGGGCAGCTTGAACAGGCTCTGGCCGAACGGTAAAACAAGACGTCGCTCGTGAGCGTGACGCGTGATCCAGCCGGCTCCCACCGGGGGCGTTTGGGGGGTGAACCCCGCTTTTCCGCGGCGAAACCATGGTTGTGACGGCTCGCCCGGCCTCCCGGTCCCGCCGGGAAATCCCGCCAGATTT
Source organism: Pirellulales bacterium (assembly GCA_044337015.1). Classification (GTDB taxonomy): domain Bacteria; phylum Planctomycetota; class Planctomycetia; order Pirellulales; family UBA1268; genus UBA4655. The sequence continues at coordinate 17,410 of JBIIOJ010000021.1, read as the reverse complement.
CCGGTTTCGACAATTGCCGGCTCTGCAACAAAACCCAGAATGAACGAGGTTGGGAGGCGGTGATGTTTCCGATGCACAAGGCCGCCCGAGGCAGTGTCGAGAACAGGATCATGAACATCTCCACGCAGCGGTTGCGAGCGGGTGGATGGTTGCCGGTGGCGGTCACGGCGATCGCGATCGCGCCGCTCGCGCAAGCCGGCACGACGTGGGATGGCGGCGGCGCCAACACCAACGTCACCACCGTCGGCAACTGGAACGACGATTCCGCGCCGCCGTTCTCCGGCGGCACCTCCACGCTCACCTTCGCCACAGGCGGCACCTCCGCCACGCTCGACACCTCGCTCGACATCGCGCGGCTCCTGCTCAACGCCTCGCCCACGTTCTCGATCGGCAGTAGCGGCGGCAGCACGCTCACGCTCCGAGGCGAGACCGTGGGCGGCATGAACACCGGCATCACGGCCGCGCTTCCCTGGCTCGTCGGCTCCGGCTCCTACACGCTCTCCGCGCCTGTGATCCTCGGCGCCGACCAATCGTGGAACGTCGCGAACGGCTCGGGCGCGACCACGCTCGTGGTCTCCGGCCCCATCTCCGGCTCCGGCCGATCGCTCACGAAACTCGGCACGGGCGTACTCGCCCTCGCAGGAGCCAACACCTTCACCGGCACGACCAGCATCAACGGCGGCACGCTCGAACTGCGCAGCGGCGCGAGCCTCGCCAGCCCGGTGTCGGTGGCCGTGGGCACGACGCTCGGCCTCGCCAACGCTTTCACTTCCTCATTAACCGTTGGCAGCATCGTGAGTGGCTCGGGCAACGTCGCAGTCACGGGCGGCGGCGCGGTGCGGCTTGCCAACCCCGCCAACACGTTTTCCGGAGCCACGAGCGTGACGGCCGGCACGCTCGTCATCACCGATGCCGCCGCCCTCGGCAGCGGCGCGACGCCGATCGTCGTCACCGGCCCCGCGGACGACGACAATTTCAGCGGCCAGAACCGCTCACGGCTCGGTGGCCAGTTGCTGGTCGCGTCGGGCTCGGGCGTCGCCCTGGGGCGAGACCTCTCGCTCGCTGGAGCGGGCATTCGCGGCGTTTCGGGCCGTAATGTGAGTGCCGTCAGCTATCCTGGCGGAAACTGGCACGGGGGCTACGCCCTGCAGAGCATCGGCAACAACACGATCAGTGGTGCGGTCACCACCGCCACGACCACCACGATCGTGAGTTCGCAGTTCGGTCTGCTAACGCTCGCCGGGGCTGTCACAGGAAGCGCGGGGGGCACTGCCTACCTCTACCTCGCCGGCGGCGGCAACATCGCGATGACTGGTGCCGTGGGGCCGGCGACGATCGACCTTCGGTCGGGCAACACCCTGATCCTGACCAATACGGCGAACACGATCGGCTCGATCGGGAGTTCGGGCACCGCGGGAAGCCGCCTGCGGGTCGGCAGCGGCGACGTCTTTGCCAATACGCTTTTTTCCACTGGACCCGTTCTCGAAATGCGGGTCGCTGCCGGTGAGGTCGCATCCTTCGGCACGAGCGGAATGACGGTGCGGGACGGCGGCGCGGGTGGCATCGGCTATTTCGCCGACAACGCCGGGGGATCCGACGTCAATCAGTCGATTCCCCTCAAACACCGCGACCCCGGCAGTTACCTGAACGTCGGCCTGACTGGCCGCAACGGCTACGGCATCACGCTGTCGGGCACCGGCGGACTCGGTCGCATCCTCTACGGCAATTTACTGACCGTGACAAACAACTCCAACGGCACGCTCGTGATCGACGACGACCTCGTCTCGTCGAGCTTTCGCGGTAACGACGGCATTAACCTGCGGTCCACCGGCGATGTCACGCTCGACGGGTCACTCTCGATCTTCTCGTCCACCTCCGGCACCGGCAACACGCTCAACCGGGACAGCGGCAGCGGCCAGTTCTTCATCACGGGTTCCCAGGCCCTCGCGTCGCGGCACACCGGCAACAACGTGCTGTCCGCCGGCACCCTCAAGATCCGCAGCATCTCCGCGCTCGCCACGGGGACGATCACCATGGGCGCCGCGTTGGACTACGCCGGTATCGCCGGGGCGGGGGGCAACGAGACCGTCTCCCAGCCGTTGAATCTGGCGAACACTGCCTACCTGTATGCCAATCAGCCCGGATCGGCAGCTCGGCTGCTCGTGCAGACACCCAGCGGCACGATCACGGCCTCGGGTGCGAACGTGAAGACGCTGTCCATCGGCGGCTCCTCCGATAAAGACAACGAGATCGCCTCATCGATCATCGACAACTCGGTGACCAACATCACGAACCTCCAAAAGCGCGGGGCCGGCACCTGGGTGCTATCCGGCTCGAACACGTTCACCGGCACGACCACGATCTCGGGGGGTGAGATCAGGCTTCAGGCGGCGGCCGGCCGCAACGTGTTGCCCGACGCGCGCCCGCTCGTCTTCGGCGTCGATACCTTCACGAACTCCGCCGCTGGCACGCTGCGGCTGCTCGGTGAAAACAATGGTGCCAGCACCGAGACCACTGGCACGCTCACCCCCACGGCCGGTGCCGCGAGGATCATCGCGAGCGGCTCGGGGGGCACGGGCTCCGCCACGCTCACGCTCACCGCCCTTGGCACCCGCACGGCCGGGGCGACGGTTGAATTCAATCCCGGCACGAGCGGCACGGTCGCATTCACCACGGCCCCGACGCTCTCCAACAGCATCATCGGCCCCTGGGCCTCGGTCTCGGGCACCACGTGGGCGACGCTCTCTGGTAACAATATCGTGGGGCTGTCGTCATTCGCCGACGTCAATGCCCAGGGCTCGTCGATCGGCAATGATTCAGCGACGAATGTCCGCGTGAATGCCGCCGGATCGGGCGCGAACACGACCCTCGCGGCCGCGACCACGGCCATCAACACGCTCCTGCAGGCCACGCCCACCGCCGCCACGATCGACACCGCGTCGAACACGCTGCGGGCCGGCGGCATCATGATCGCGGCGGGCCAGGGCGATCTGACAATCGGCGCGTCGGCCGGCAGCGGCACGCTCACCGCCGCCGCCTCGGGCGGCGATCTCGTGCTCTGGAACCACTCCGGCAACCCGCTCACGGTGAATTCCGTGATCGCCAACAACTCGTCGGCCTCCACGCTCACCAAGAGCGGCACGGGGCTCGTCGTCTTCGCCGGAGCCAACACATTCACCGGCAACACGACCGTCAACGAGGGCATGCTGCGGCTTTCGAATGCCGCTGCACTGGGCGCCCCGGGATCGAATAACCGCACGACCATCCGGCAGGCGGGCGTGCTCGATCTCGCCCTCGCCAACATGTCGGGCACGGCGGGGATCCTCGACGGCTCGGGCCGCATCACCTCCTCGGCGGCCAGCGGCACGGCCACGCTCTCGATCGGTGCCGGCAACGGGGCCAACGGCTACTTCACGGGCCTTATCGAGGATGGTTCCGCCGGCGGCTGGCTCGGCCTCACGAAGGTCGGCACGGGCACGCAGTTCATCACCGGCCTCAACACCTACACCGGCCCGACGCGGATCGAGGGGGGCACGCTCGCCGTCACGACGCTCGCCGACATCGGCTCGGATAGCGGCATCGGCGTGGGCGACGACACCGACGACGACACCAATGCTGCCAGCCTCGTCTTCAATAGCGGCACCCTGCAATACACTGGCGCCAACGCCACCGTCTTCCAGGCCACGCAGACCCCGAGTGTAAGCATCGACCGGCTCTTCACGCTCGCCGGCAATGGTGGAATCGATTCCTCGGGCAACTTCGGCAGCAACGTCCTCAGCGCGAGTCAAAACAACGCTACGTTGATCCTCGCCAACACCGGCTCGGTCCGGTATTCCGGCGCCGCAGGCCTCCGCACGCTCACGCTGACGGGAAACTCGACCGGCGACAACCGCATCGCCATGCTGCTTGCCGACAACCTCGCCACATCCAACACGCTGGCCCTGACGAAGGCAGGCGCAGGCCAGTGGGTGCTCGGCAACACGGCCAACGCGTATTCCGGCACGACGACGGTTTCCGGTGGTGTGCTCGTGGTGGGATCTGACGCGGACGGCCTCCGTACGCTGCCGACTACCTCGAACCTCACGCTGTCGGGCGGCGTCCTCCAATCCACGGGCACGTTCGCCCGGGCGTTCGGCACCGATGGCAACCAGGTGCGGCTCACGGCCGCAAACAGCGGCTTCGCGGCGGGAAATGGCGACCTGCTCGTGAACCTCGGCAATGGCGAGCCGCTCACCTGGGGGCAGAACGGGTTCATGACGTCCGGCACCGTGCTGTACCTCAACTCCCCCACCTCGCTCGGTGTCGTCACGTTCGCCAACCCGCTCAATCTCGGAGGCGGCAGCCGGCAGATATTCGTGCAGGACAACGTGAACGCGACGACCGACTATGCCGTCATGTCGGGCGCGATCTCCGGAACGGGCGTGCTCGAAAAGATCGGGCTGCAGGAGCCGCTACGGGCCGCCGCTCCGGCGCTGAGGCTGGCTGGCCAAAACACCTTCTCCGGCACGCTCCAGATCTCGAGCGGCCCGGTGGTCGTCGAGTCGCTCGGCGGCAGCGCGGTCGCAGCAAGCAACGCCGGTGGACCGCAAGCCGTGGTGCAGCTCGATGCCGTCTACGGCGGCATGGTCGGCGGGCTCAACTACATCGGACCGGGTGAAACGAGCAACCGGCTCATACGGCTCGGGGCGACGCTGTCGGCAGTCTCACGGCGGATCGACGCCAACGGTAGCGGTCCGCTCGTGCTCTCAAACGTCGTCAACGACACCGCCGGCAACAAGACACTCATTCTCGGTGGCAATTATGCCGGCCCCAACGAGATCTCGAGCAACCTCGGCAACGGCACGAGCGGCGCACTCACGATCCAGATTGATTCCGGCGCGATGTGGATCCTGTCGGGCTCCAATTCGTTCACGGGCGGCATCCGCTGGGGCGCTGGCGGCTCGCTCGGCATCGGCAGCAACCATGCCCTCGGCCCGGCGACCAACGACATCCTGCAGAACCTCAGCCAAAACTCGACGCCGCTGTTCTTCGCCGTCGGTGGCGCCCGCACGATCCCCAACAACTGGACGTTGAACTTCAACCAGCTGTACACATTCAGCGGCACCAACTCGATCACGCTGACCGGAACCATGTCGGGCGGCAACTCCGATGGCCAGCCGAACGTGCTCGCCAGCGACATCGGCGGCGACGGCGTTCTCACGATCACCGGGCCCGTCTCGACGACCAGCGGCAACTTCAATATCGGCGGCGTCGGCAGAACCGTCTTCAGCGGCACGCTCGGCGGCACGGCCCGGTCGGTCCGCTATCTGGGCGCCGGCACGCTCACGATGGGGGGCACCCATGCCGCCTCGGGCTGGAGTACGACCAATAGCAGCACCACCGCCGGCACGATCATCTTTTCGAGTTCGGCTTCGATCCCCGGCACGACGCAGAACGTGTCGGCCTCGGCGGGTACCACGCTGGCCACCGGCTATGCGATGGACCAGGCGTTCCTGCTCCGGATCTCCTCGACGACGGCGTCGTTCGCCCTCGGCCTCGCCGCCGACTCGGCCAACAACCTGAATTTCAGTGGCACGGCCACCGGTGGCGTGAACTTCACGGCAGCGAGCCTCGGTGCGGTGGGCACGACCACGCGGGCCTACACCGGCACGCTCACGCCCAACGGCACGACCTTCCGCCTCGGCGGCGGCGGCGGCACGCTCGACTTCCAGTCGGCCCTCACCGGCGCGAGCAACACGCTCACGGTCGGCGGCGACCTGACCGGCCTCGGCGGCACGGTGATCCTGTCGAACGCGGCCAACTCGTATGGCGGCCAGACGACCGTCCAACGTGGCATCCTGCAGGTCGCGTCGCTGGCGAACGCCGGCAGCAATAGCTCGACGGGCACCAATGCCACGATCAACCTGAGCTCCGGCACGAGCGTGGGCACGCTGCGCTACGTGGGCTCCGGCCACGCAAGCAACCGCACGATCAATATCCAGGGCACGGTGGGCGGCACGCTCGACGCCAGCGGCTCGGGCGCCCTCGACATGACGAGCGGCACGATCTCGGCCGCGGCCAGCACGACCGTCACGCTCGCGGGCATGAGCACGGCCAACAACTCGATCGGCCCAATCAATGGCCCCACGGCCACCGGTAACGGCGTGAACGTCACAAAGACCGGCCCCGGCCTCTGGCAAATCACCGGCGACGGCAACTACAGCGGCCGGCTCACCGTGCTCGATGGCACGCTGGTCGTGGCACCGGTCGGATCCGGCAACAGCCCCTTCGGATCGAATACGGCCGCTGCCTCGCTTCCGCTCATCGGCAACTCCGCCGTGGGGGCCAGCGGCACGGTGGCGCTCCTTGGGCAGAACGGCACGATCAGCCGCGGATTCTGGGTGAACCAGAGCAACGGCTCACAGGTCGTGGTCCTCGGAGGAGTCGGCAGTGGCACGACCACCTTCGCCAGCGGGCAGTCGATCTATCTTGGCCGCGACGTGACACTTCAGGCCGCGGATAACGGCACCGCCGAGTTCGCGATGACATGGAGGGACTTTTCAACAGAGTCCCTGAACCCCGTCGTCGCCTTCACAGTCGGCTCGACTGGCAACGCCGGCACGGTCGTCCTCGGCAGGCAGTTGCCAACCACGGCCACGGCCGTCAACGTCGTGGCAGGCACCCTGCGACCCAACTCCGACGAACGGATCGTCTACACGACGCCCGTTTCGCTCGGAGCGACCAGCGGGTCGGCCACGTTCGACCTCAATGGTTTTACGCAGTCGCTCGCGAGCCTGTCGTTCACCGGGAACGGCAGCAGGGTGACCAGCTCGGCGGCGGGCGGACAACTGCTGCTGTACAACAACGGCACCGCCGCCACCGTCGTGAACGTGAGTGGCACCGGCCACCTGATCAGTTCGGACGTATCCCTCGATGATCCCGCCACGTTCAACGTGGCCCCCGCGGCCAGGCTCCGCGTCACCGGCGCCATCTCCGGCAGCAGCGGCTCATCGCTCACGAAGATCGGCGGCGGCATCCTCGAGCTCTCCGGCACGAGCAGCTACCCCGAAGCCACCTTGGTCTCCGCCGGCAGCCTGCTTGTCAACGGCCGGCTGACCAATAGCGCCGTCACCGTGCAATCGGGCGGCCTCCTTGGCGGCTCCGGCACGTTCGACAACGGCATCAGCGTGCTCGCCGGAGGCACGCTCTCCCCGGGCAACAGCCCCGGCCTCGTCACGACGAGTTCGCTCGCACTTGCCGGCACCCTGCTCATGGAGATCGACGGCACGTCACCGCGGGGCAGCGGCAGCGGCTACGACGCCATCGACGTCTCCGGCCTGCTCACCTACGGCGGCTCGATGGTGATCGACTTCGGATCGCTCATCACCAACGCGCTGCCCAACGGCACGGAGTTCGACCTCTTCGCATTCAGCTCGGGCTCGTCGAGCGGATCGTTCTCGTCGATCACAACGGCCAACGACGGGTCGTGGTACGCCGGCCTCACGTTCGCAAACTCCGCCGGCACGTGGACGGCCGAGAAGGACTCGCAGCGGCTCGAGTTCACGCAGTCCACGGGCAACCTCGTCATCGTGCCCGAGCCGGGAGCGATCGCCCTGGCAGGCATCGGCATCGCCGCCGCGGCCTGGGCCGCCCGCCGCCGCGCGGGCTAGGAAGCCGATCCGGACCTCGGCCGCAGCAGGCCCAGTTCATAGCCGCGGGCCACGCACTGGGCGGCCGTCGCCGCGGCGAGCTTTTCCTTGATCGCCGCCACGTGGGCCCTGGCGGTCCGCTCCGCCATGGCGAGCGACCGTCCCACCTCCTGATACGAAAGGCCGTCGCGCAGCAGTTCGAGCACCTCGAGCTCCCTCGGTGAAAGCGGGCCTCCGACCGCGGCGGCGGCGAGCCTTCTGGCGACGGCCTCGCCGATCGGGCGGCCTCCCGCGTGAACCTCCCGAATCGCCGACAGCAACTCGTTGAACCGCGCGGTCTTCGAGATATAGCCGGCGGCGCCGGCCTCGAGCGCCTCGATCGCGTCCTGCTGCTCTTCGGAGGATGTCAGCATCAAGATGCGGGCGATCGGCTCGATGGACAGGATCCGCCGGGTCGTCTCGATCCCGCCCTGGCCATACATCGATACGTCCATGAGGGTGACGTCGGGCCGCAGCGTCTTCCAGAGAGCGAGCGCCGTTCTCCCGTCTTCGGCCTGACCAACGACCTTGAATTCACGGGCCGCCGACAGCGAGTGCAGGAGCCCCTCGCGGAAGAGCGGGTGGTCGTCGACGATCAGCAGGCGAATGTGCGGCGAGTCTTTCATGACAGTCCCTCGTTCAATATGCCACGCGGGCATCACGCCAGCACGTCGTGCAGAATCCGTCCCTCCACGTCGGTGAGCCGCACGTCGCGGCCTCCGAACCGGAACGTGAGCCGTTCGTGGTCGATGCCGAGGCAGTGCAGGATCGTGGCGTGGATGTCGTGGATGTCGATTGGATCGGTGACCACGCCCATGCCCATCTCGTCGGTCTCGCCGTAGGTGATCCCCCCCTTCACTCCGCCGCCGGCGAGGCAGACTGTGTAGCCCGAGACGTGGTGGTCGCGGCCGTCGGTGCCGGATGAGTGCGGCGTGCGGCCCATCTCCCCGGCCCAGAGCACGAGTGTCTCGTCGAGCAGTCCACGCCGCTTCAAGTCGGTGATCAGGGCCGCGACCGGCTGGTCGGTGATGAGGGCGTTTTCGGCATGGTATTTCTTCATGCCGCCGTGCTGGTCCCAGGGGGCGTTGTTCGCATGCGTCAGCGGGCAGGTGACCTCCACGAACCGCACGCCCGCCTCCACGAGCTTACGGGCCCGCAGGCACTGCAGGGCATAGAACTGCTGGTATCCCGTCGCGCGATCGAGGCCGTAGAGGTTGCGCGTCTCGGCGGTCTCATCGGCGACGTCGCAGACATCGGGCACCGACGCCTGCATCCGCGCGGCGGTCTCGAACGTGGCGATCGCCGACTCGATCGCGGCGGCGTCGGTGCCCGCAGCGCCGCGCAGGAAGTCGAGCTTGGCCCGCTGCACCGCCTGCGGGTCGGCCGGCACGATATTGTCGACGGGCGTGCCCTCGGCCCGCACCAGCGTGGCCCCACAGGTCGCCGGCAGGAAACCGCTGGCGAAGTTCTGCCAGCCGCCGTTGGGAATCCAGTCGTTGTTGAGCAGGACGTAGCCGGGGAGGTTTTCGTTCTCCGAGCCGAGTCCGTGGGTGATCCACGATCCCATGCTCGGCGCCGCACCGAGCGAGCGGCCGGTGTGGAGCAGCAGGTTCTGCGCGCCGTGCAGCGGCGTCTCCCCGATGAGCGACCGCACGACGCACAGGTCGTCGACGATGCCCGCCATGTGGGGCAACAGGTCGCTCGCCCACAGGCCCGACTGTCCGCGCCTGCGAAACTCCCAGAGCGGCCCCAGCCACTTCCTGTCCTGGCCGGCAGCCTGCGACCTCTCGTCGGCCTTCCACTCCGCCGGCTGTCCCGACCGCCTGGCAAGCTCAGGCTTGTAGTCGAACGTGTCGACGTGCGAGACGCCGCCGTCCATGAAGAGAAAGATCACATGCTTGGCACGAGGGGGCAGGTGGAGCCCGGCGGCCTTGCCCGCGCGGGCGGTGTTCGCCAGGCCGGAAAAGGCGAGCCAGCCGAAGCCGAGGCTCGTGGCTGAGAGAAACTCGCGACGACTCCTCGGCACGCCGAGCCCACCAGGGCAGTTGCCCACCCCCGAACGCATCGTGGTCCGCGGGTCATTCGACATGACTGAACTCCGGCAGCATGAGAATCGTGTGGGAAACGTCGTGCCACACCGTGGGCGACCCGTGGCCGTCCTCGGGCGGGGCGCCGCGGGCCGCGGCGCACGCCTCGGCCATCGCGAGCAGTCGCTCGATCTCTCCGGCCTTCGGCGGCCGGCCGAGCCCCTCGAAGACCATCGCGACGGCACCCGTCCGCAGGTCGCCCCGCGCCTGCGTGCGGTGCCGTTCCGCCCAGGCGTCGGCCATCGACCGCACGAACGGATCGTTGAGCAGCGCGAGCGCCTGCTCGGGCGCCGTGGAGCGGTCGCGCTTGCCGACCGTCATCTGCGGGCTCGGCTGGTTGAAGACCGCCAGGAACCGTGGCGGGCCCATGAGCGTCATGCGGAGATAGATGCTGCGACGACCACGGCCGTCGAGCGGACCGGAGAAGAGCCGCTTGGCGGGATCCTCCTTCGCCCGGTGGGGATCGACCGGCTCACCGCCGATCGCGGGGTCGAGCCGGCCGGCCACGGCGAGCATGGCGTCGCGGATCGCCTCGGCCTCCATCGGTCGGCGCGGCCAATGGTGCCAGAGACGATTCTCGGGGTCGATCGTGATCGCCTCCTTTGCCGCCACGCTCGACTGCCGCCACGTGGCCGACGAGACGAGCGACCGCACGAGCTTCTTGAGCGACCAGCCCTCCTCCACGAACCGCAGGGCGAGGAAGTCGAGCAGCTCCGGATGCGTGGGGCGTTCCCCGAGGTGGCCGAAATCATCCGGCGAGCGGACGAGCCCCTCGCCGAAGAGGTGCAGCCACACGCGGTTGACGAACACCCGCGCGGTGAGCGGGTTGCGGGCGTCGGCGATCGAGCGGGCCACTTCGAGCCGTCCGCTCGAGCCGCCCTCCGGCCGCGATGCAATGCCCTGCAGAAACCGGATCGTGCCCCGCGGCGCGAGCGGCCCCTTCGCGGTCGGTTCGCCACGGATGGCGACGGCCACGTCGGCCGCCTCCTCCCAGTCGGCGAGGCCGCCGATCGTGCGGTCGGGCACGAGACGGCGTTCCGTTTCACGATACCGTTCGACGAGCCGTGCGAGCTGCTCGTCGCCCGCTACATCGTTCTCGAGCCAGCCGGCGTCGATCGCCTCGTTGATGACGACCACGTCGTCGCCGTCGCAGCGGCCGTCGGCCCAGCGTCCAACCGCCGCGAGGATCCGCCCGGCGACGCGGTCGACGATTCCCAAGCCCTCGCCGGCCGCATCGAGCACTCCGACGAACCGCCCCAGTTCGTCCTGCGGATCCTCCCCCGGCGCATGGGCGTAGACCCTCGTCACGCCGAACCAAGACCGCGGGTCGCGCTCATCCTCGGCCTTGAAGCCGGGGTAGCCGGTGCGCGGCGGGAAGTAGTTGTCGTAGTCCTTGGTGCACAATTCGAGGTAGACCCGCCGCGCCGCCGTGTCGGGGGAGCCGGCGAGCCGCTTGAAGCCGCCCGCCGTGAACGGCAGCCATGCGCCGGGCGAACGCTCCGCATACGCGACCCGCTCCGAGTGGAAGGCGCGGTCCACGATCAGGCAGTGGGAGGCCTTCCGACCTCCGCCATAGCCGACCGAAACGTGCAGTGGCGGATCGCGGAAGAGCTCCCCGCTGCGGATGGCGCCGCCAAGCCGCGTCGAATAGACGTGCGACCAGCGGCCCGCCGGCAGCAGGTGCAGAAGCGCGCCCTCCCCCTCGTCGGCGATCACCGGCTCGCCATCGGCCACGAGCCCGTGCTGCATGCCGAAGCCCTCCCACTGCCAGCCGTTGGTGGGCGTTTGGGGACCTGTGAAGTCGGCAAGCACCGCGAGGTTGGCGGCGTTGGCCGCAATCCGCCGGGCCCGCTCGGCGGCGAAGGCTTCCGCGGAAACAGACTGGCCGACAGGTCGGCCCAGCAACTCCTTCAACGTCGCCGGGACCGGCGCCGGCGTTGCTGCGGTCGCGTCCTGCGCGGGAACGGCTTCCAGCCGCGACAGCAGCCGCGGCTTGGAGTCGCGCCAGCGGGCGGCGAGCCGTCGGCGAACGAGTCCCTTGATGTGCCGCAGCTCGTCGATCACCGGGCCGTTGGGGTCGACGGTGTCGAGGCTGCGCACGCCCCAGCGGCTGCTCACGAGCGTGCCCATGAGGGCGTAGTAATCGGCCTGGGAGATCGCATCGAGCTTGTGGTCGTGGCAGCGGGCGCAGCCGACGGTAGTCCCGAGAAACGCCTTGGACAGGGTGTCGACCGAGTCGCCGAGGTTTTGCGCCGTCGTCGCCTCCGTCGCGGCGTTGTCGCCGTGCCAGCGCTCGCCCATCCGCAGCGCCATCGTGCCGATGAGTGATTCGTTCGTGCCGGTCGCCGGATCGATCCGCGGCGGCACGAGATCGCCTGCGACCTGCTCGAGCACGAGCCGATCGAACGGCACGTCGTCGTTGATGGCCCGCACGAGGTAGTCGCGATACCGCCAGGCATGCTTGGCGGGGACGTCCCACTCGTAGCCGTGCGTGTCGGCATAGTGGATCACGTCCATCCAGTGGCGGGCCCACCGCTCGCCGAAATGCGGGCTGTCGAGATAGCGATCCACCAGCAGCTCGAATGCGGCGGGCGACGGATCGGCGACGAAGCCGTCGACCTCCTCCTGCGTGGGAGGCAGCCCGGTGAGCGTGAAGGCGAGCCGGCGGACGAGGCGGTGCGGTTCGGCCGGCGGCGCGGGCCGCAGCCCCTCCTGCTCGAGTCGAGCGAGGATGAACCGGTCGACGGGAGACGCGGGCCACGCGGCATCGCGGACCTCCGGCACGGGCGGCGACTGCACTCGCTGCAGGCTCCACCACCCGAGCCGCCTGGCATAGACCTTCTCCCAGGCCTCATCGGCCGTGGTGCGGCGGGGATCGGGAGCGCCCCGTCGCACCCACTCGACGAGCGTTCCGATCTCGTCGGCGGAAAGTGGGTCGTCGGGGGGCATGATCTCGCCGTCGATGCCGCGCCGCACGGCCGTGATGATCAGGCTGCCCTCGGGATCGCCGGGCACGACGGCCGGCCCCGATCGCCCTCCCTTCTCCCAGCCGCTGCGGACGTCGAGGGCCAGGCCGCCGTTCATCTCCGTGTCGTGCGAGTGGCAGCCGAAGCACCGCTCCCGCAGGAGCGGCTCCACCCGCTCGGTGAAAAATTCCGAGTCGGCATCGGCGGCCGATGCGGCATGGCTCACGGCCGCCCCCGCGACGAGCAGGGTGAGCCAGCGAGCGAGCGGCTGGACGATCGGCCGGAATGGTCCGCGGGGCATGCAAAAACCTCTCCCAGAACCATAGAAGCAGGCCGTTTTCGCCGCTATTGACGGAACCGTCAGCCGGCAGCGAGCGGCAGATCGACTTCCACGAGCGTGCCCCGGCCTGCATGGCTTTCGACGCGGAGATCGGCCCCGATCCGGCGGGCCCGCTCCTGCATGCCGCGGATGCCGAAGTGGCCGTCCGCCATCGACCGCTCGGCCACGTCGAATCCGACGCCGTCGTCCGCCACGCTCACGGTGAGCCGCGGGCGGCCCTCGCCGGGACCCGCGATCCGCACCATGATCGACCGGGCCTGGGAGTATTTGATCGAGTTGCTGACCGCCTCGCGAATGATCCGCATCAGGTGGTAGTGCATCTGGGTGGGCAAGGGCGGGACGTGGCCCGTCGTCTCGACCGTCAGCGGCACGGGCGTGAGCTGCCGCATGTAGAGCACCTGCTGCCTGATCGAGTCGACGAACGATTCGTCGAGATGGGTGGGATAGCGGAGGTCCCAGAGGAAGTCTCTCGCCTCGCTCTGCAGGCTGGAGAGCGAACGTCGCTGGCCGAGCAGCAGGCCGCGGGTGAGCTCATCCGGCGCCTGCGTGGCGGCGGCGTCGAATCGCAGCGCGAGCCCCGCAAGCCCCTGGTCGAGGCGATCGTGAAACTCCCGGGCGATCCGTCGGCGTTCCTCGGCGACGGCCTCGGCCTGGACCTGCTCCTCGATCACGCCGAGCTGCGCGGCGACCCGCCTCCGAAGCGAAGCCACCCAGACGAATGCGCCACAGGCCGCCAGCGCAGCGGTGGCGAGGCCACCGGCCAGCGCGAACGCGACGCGCTGCGGCGACCACCAAGGCGGCGAGCTGGTCACCTCGACGTCGGCGGCCGACCGCAGGAGAAGGCCGATGGAATCGATGGGCTGCAAGCGTTGGGTGTGGGCTGGGCGAGGAGACGTGGCTCGTGCGATTCCCGTCACCATGAGTTCGCTTCCAGCTTGGATACCTTCGAGTCGTGCAAGCGTCGCCAGGTCCGTCCTCGCCAGCACGGTCGTCCTGCCGGCGGCGAGCACGAGCGTGCCTTCGCCGTCGCCGCGGCGGCGCTCGACGAGCACCGCCGCGAAGCGGATGAGGCAGCCGTCGTAATCACCGGGCAGGGCGATGGTGTTGTCGGCGATCGAGTTGGAGACGATCTCGACGACGCGGTCGGCCGAAATAGCGAGCGGCACAGGCGGGCTCCCCGAGGCCACGCGTCGCACGGCCGCGTTTTTCAGGCCGACGACCCGGCTCGAGCGATCGAGAAACCCGGATGCCTCGACGCGATCGCCCGGGGAGAGCGGCTCGGCGAAGGAGGTCTCAACGAGCACGCCGTTGGTCGCCGCCTGAAGATAGACCGCTTCACCCGGTACTGCGTGGACCACCATCCCTTCCGTGCGAACCCGGTGGCCGCGGAGCGGCTCTCGGCGAAATCGCCCCAGCGATTCCAGGGGAATTTTTTCCACGTCGAACGGCCCTTTGACGGCGGGCTCGAGCACCTCGAACCCCGGCTCGTGATCGACATAGAGCTGGGGATCGACCGGCTGGCCACGGGTGTTTGACAAACTCATCTGAACGCCGACGACGCGCACCACCGAATCGACGAGCCGCTGCGGATCGTCACGGATGAAAAAGCCGTGAACGAGCGCGCGAAACGTCCGCATGTCGGTCTCGATGGTGAGGGCATGCCGCGCTTGCTCCTTCTCCACCGCCTGCACGACACCGGTCACCTCGACCAGCTTGCATGAATCGGCTCCACTGAAAAATCGCTCGGCGTCGAACGGCCGGGGAGGCGGAAGGGGGCCACTGCCGACGACCCGAACGGCCGTGGGGAAGATGACGTTGGTGAAGCCGCCGAGGGCAATACGACCGTCGACCTCGACGATCGCCCCGGGCACGACGTCGGCCGGAATGGTGGCCATGGGCTGCAAGCCAAGTTCCGTGGCCCTGCCGGTATCCACGAAAATGCCGTCGTGCTCGTCCGTGATGATGAAAAACGGGCCTCCCCGCCAGATGGCAAGGCCGCGGATCCGCACGGCCGGATGCTTCTGGGCCTCCTCAGGGGACAGTTCGATCACCTCGCCGATCGGACGGAAGGTGCCATCGGTGTGAGACGCTGCGGGGCCGGCGCAGGCTGCCGCCGAGGATGCAACGGCAATGAGCGACAACAGGATCGATCGCATTCGGCAGCCCTGGAGTGGAGGGCGATCGAACGGGGCACCGGTACCCCATGACCGCAACTGCTTCGGCGTGGGCCAGATCATGAACCCAGTCTAGTCGCGTTGGACGTTTGACCGAGATCGCGTTCCACGAGTCGTCGCCGTCATACAGGGGCAGCGGCGGCAGATCGCGGAAGACAGGGTCATCGGCTTCTCACACGAGGCCGTCGATCGTGCCCTGGCCCGATCCGAACGAATCGGTCTCCACGCCGAACCGCTGGAGCATCGACACGAAGAGCTTGCCGAGCGGCGTGTTTTTCTTCGGGTCGCCGGCCACGTGGCGGCCGTGGTTCCAGCCGCCGCCGGCCAGGAGGATCGGCAGATTGTGGGTGTCGTGCCAGGCGGCGCTGCCGAGGTTGCTGCCCACGAGCACCTGAGTCGAGTCGAGCAGGCTGCCGTCGCCCTCGCGGGTGGCGGCCAAGTCGGCGAGGAAGTCGTGAAGGACCTTCATCTCGGCCTTCTCGATGATCTTGAGCTGTTCGATTTTCTTGGGGTCGTTGCCGTGGTGGCTGATGTTGTGGTGGTCGTCGGTGACGCCCTCGATCGGCGGACGGATGTCCTGGCCGCGGATCGCCAGCGAGATCACACGGGTCGAGTCGGTCTGCAGGGCCAGCTTGATGATGTTGAACATCAGCTTGGAGCGGCCCACGATGTCGCCGCGTTCGTCGGCGTCGGTCGGTGGCTTCGCGTCGATTGCCGGCTTCGGCCGAGCCACCCACTCCTCGTCCGACTGCACCTGCTTCTCGAGTTCGCGGACAGCCTCGGTGTAGTCGGCCACCTGCTGGCGATCCCGCTCGGAGAGCCGTCGCCCCAGGTCGCCAAACCGCTCTTCCATCCGGTCGAGCACGCTCCTGCCCCGCCGTAGCCGCTCAATCTCGGCTTGAACCTCCTTCGGCGTTCCCGTCACGAACATCTTCGCGAATATTTCCGACGGCTTGGAGACGGCCGGCACCGGCGCGCCGGTCGCGGTGTAGGTCAGCGGCCCGCCGTCGACCGTCGAGAGCGAGAGCAGGGGAAACCGGGTGGCGCCGGCGACATGCCGCGAGGCGAGAAAGTCGAGCGAGACGCTGTTGCGGAAGCCCGGCGCCGTCGGCCGCTGGGCGCTCGTGAGGAAGCAGCTCTCCGAGGCGTGGTCGCCGCCGATGTCGGGGTGCGAGATGCCGGAGAAGACAGTGAACTTGCTCCGCAGGTCGTTCAGGATCTCGAGGTATTCGCTCGGCGTGTAGTTCTCGCCTGCATCCTTGGGGAAGAACGATCCCGAATAGAAGCCGAAGTTGTTGCAGATCGCCACCAGCCGCCGCGGATGTCCGCTCGCGGCGGCCGCGCCGGCGAGGCTTTCCAGCCACGGCAGCGTTAGCAGGCTCGAACCGACGCGGAGAAACTGGCGACGGGACGTCGCATGTTGAGGCACTGAAGCAGCCATGGAATCAATCCTCGGGGGTTTCAAGACGGACAGCCGTGATTCGTGCCCTCGAAGCCCGAAGCGCAAGCGAGGGAGACCGCATTCCACTCAGCTCGCGCTTCGGGCTTCCAGGCAACCAGCTTTATCGAGTCGTGGTGTCGAGGCAATCTATTTATTTCGGAACAGGTCGCTCTGAATGACGGCGTGGAGCAGCGAGCGGACGCCGTAGGAGTCGGGCTTGACCTTCGCCGCGATCTCTTCGATGGCGAGCTCGTCGACGCCGAGCGGGCGTGAGCCGGTGGCGTAGGTGACCAAGTGGCTGCCGACGCCGAAGGCAAGCTGGGCCGGATTGGCGGCGAGCCGCTCCCGGAGCTCGGCGATGCCGGCGAACTCACGGCCGTCGGGCATCGCGCCGCTCGACTCGACCGGCAGGTGATTCCGCCAGGTGGGGCGATCCTTGATCCAGCCGGGCTTCTGCTTCTGGAGCGCGTGCTGGAGGGCGACCAAGCCGCCCGCATCGAGCCGCGGGGCCTCGGCGAAGGCCGCCGGCTGCGGGGCCTCAGGCTCCGCGGCAGGCGTGGCCTTTGGGTTTTCCACGAGTGTGATCGTGACGGCATCGTCCGTGTAGTCGATCGTGGCGATGTCGTCGCTCGTGCTTGCGAACTTCCCGGTGATGGCCGGGCCGCCCGGGGCCCGGGCGAGAATCGTGAACGTGCGGCCGCCGAGCTTGGTTTTGTCACCCGCGAGCGGCGCGAT
>JBIIOJ010000020.1:0-22128 GCA_044337015.1 Pirellulales bacterium | reverse complement strand
GACGACGCAGGCCATGCCGGCATCGGCGAGGGCCTCCCGCCATCGTTCGACCTCGGCGTCGAATGTCGGAGAGAACGGATCGAGCAGGTGGCGGTCGGGAGTGATCGCTATCGACCCATAGCCCAGATGCCGCAGAAGCGGCAGCGCGTCGATCGCGGCCGTGTCACCGATGCTGTTGGTGCTGTAGCCCGGTACCACGGCCCCCTCCCGTCACGTCGGCGGCGCGAGGCGGCGACCGAAGAGGAAGACCGCCAGCAGCATGAGCGTGGCGATCGCCCAGGCCTCGCCGCACGCGGCGAGCACGAGCACGGCATCGAGCGTGACGATCGACATGATCGCGTTGCCGACCGCGGTGCGGACCCGCTCTGGCGATGGTTCGGCGATCGCGAGCACGTTTCGCAGCAGGATCGAGCCCGCGAGGATCGCCCAGAGCGCGAGCCACGGCTGGAGCCGGCCGGTGGCCAGCCATTCGCCGCCGCCATTGGCCCGGGCCATGAGGATGGTGTGGAGCCCGGCGGCCGCG
Organism: Pirellulales bacterium; assembly: GCA_044337015.1. GTDB lineage: Bacteria > Planctomycetota > Planctomycetia > Pirellulales > UBA1268 > UBA4655. Next base: position 21,605 of record JBIIOJ010000020.1, on the reverse strand, counting down.
AGCCCCGCGAGCATGACGAGCGTCGCGAAAAGCAGCCGGTCGGCCCGCGGCTTTCCGGCTTCGTCGCGGGCGAAGAGCGTGATGCCGCAGGCGTAGAGACCCATTCCGGCCGGCAACAGCCACTGGTAGGCCGCGGCCGGCCCGCCGGCGGCCGTCATGCCGAGCAGCCAGTTGAGCCCGCGGCAGCTTCCCATCACGACCGGCCCCGCCGCCGACCGCTTTGCGAAACGGTCGTAGAGCCAGACGGCGGCCGCGAGCAGGAGGCCCACGGCGGCCGTGGCAGCATGGCCCGAGAGAATCGACGAGGCGATCGCCGCAGCGACCCCGCCCGCAAGCAGCGTGTAGCCGAACCGCGCCGCGGCCGATCGCGAGATGAGCCCGCTCGGCAGCGGCCGCTCCGGCCGTTCCTCGCGGTCGATCTCGAGATCGAAGAGGTCGTTGAGCACCATGCCGGCGCCGTAGAGGCAGATCGACGCCGCGGCCGCCCACCAGAAGGCCGCCGGCAGCGGCGCGATCTCCCTCGCCTTGGAGACGACGAGCCAGCCCGCGAGCACGTCGGCCACCGCCGTCGCGTGGTTCGGGATCCGCAGGAGCTTCAGCCAGGCGAGGAGCGACGTCATGAATCAGGCGAGCTCCACGCCGGCCCGCTTGGAGCAGGCCAGGAGGTGGGACCGCGCGGCCTTCGCCGCCTCGTCGGGCCGGTTGCGATAGGGATAGAGCTCGACCGTGATCCACGTGTCGGGCGTGTGGGCCGCGATCGCGCGGAGCACGCCCTCGAAGTCGATCGCCCCCTCCCCCGGCACGAGGTGGTGGTGGACACGGGTGGCCGCGATGTCCTCGAAGTGGTAGTGGCGGGTGTGGGCCTTCATCAGGGGCACCCACTCGGCAGGATCCTCGCCGACGCAGTAGGCGTGGCCGATGTCGAAGTTGAGGCCGAGCGCGGGATGGTTCACCCGCTCGGCGAACTCGAGGTACTGGCCGAACTTCTCGATCAGGAGCCCCGGCTCCGGCTCGATGAGCAGCGTCACGCCGGTCTCGGCCGCCACGTCGAGCACGGGCATGATCTCGTCGTAGAAGATGTCGGCAGCCTTTTCTCGCGACTGCCCCGGCTGAAGCTCGCCGCCGGGCTCGGTTGAAATCGACGTCGCGCCCAGTTCCGCGGCCAATCGCAGCGCCCTCTTCGTGTGCTCGCGGCGGATCGCGCGGTAGTGAGGGTCGGGGTCGGTCCAGCCGGGATGCCAGTAGGGCTGCCTGGGGTCGGCGATCGCGTTCATCATGAACGCGTTGATGTTCGAGATCGTGAGCCGGTCGCGGGCCAGGCTGCCGCGAATGAGATCCTTCTGCTCGCGGAGCAGTCCCGCCGGCCAGGCGTGCGGCACGTCCGCAAGCAGTTCGATGCCGGAGTAGCCGAAGCCGGCGATCCGGCAGATCGCCACGTCCACCGGCACGTCGAGGTAGGCGTTGGAGCTGAAGGCGAGTCGCAGCGGCATGGATGGCATCCGTTCGTGGGCTGGCTGGTCCGCAGGAGTCTATGCCCCGTCGCGGGCCGCGACTATGGCCAGATCGCAAGACGGGGCCCGAGCCAGTCGGGCCGCAGGGGCAGCCGGTCGAGCTCCGTGTAGTACATCGCCGCCGGGTTGACCCCCCTCTCCTCCATGGCCGCGACGTGACGTGCGACCGGGCCGCACCGCAGCAGGGCCGGCAGCGCCACGCCCCAGATCACGGCCACCGCCGTGACGACGACGACGCTTCTTCCAAGCCGGGGATCACTCACGGCTCCACCACCTTCCTGAAGAGCCAGCCGAACGTCAGGCTCGCCATCGCCAGCGTGAGAAGGAGGTTGAGCAGCTGGCCGCCGACGTAGAGCAGGAGCGGCCGGCCGCTCGAGAGCACGGGGGCCAGCTCGCGGAAGTTGGTCTGCAGCCCCATGCAGACGAAGCCCGCGCAGAAGAGCCAGCCCCGCAAGCGTGACGTGAAGCCGGTGATCGTGCCGTCGACCCAGAGGGCGGCCTCGGGCGAGCGGGAGAAGAGCCAGGAGCAGGCGATCGACGCCGCCAGGAAGCCGAGGATGAACTTCGGAAACCGCCGCCACGCCTCGGCGATGAGCGACCTCCGCGGGCCGCCGACATCCCGCTCGACCCAGCCGGCCCAGTAGACGGCGACGGCGAAGGCGATGACGCCGATCATCGAGTTCTGGATCATCTTCACCGTGGCGGCCACCTCCCCCGCCTCCTTGCCGAGGGCCTCGCCGGCGGCCACGACCGCGCCCGTGGCGTCGATCGTGCCGCCGAGCCAGGCGCCGCCCACGATCGGGTCGAGGCCGAGCCAGCGGATCGCCGGCGGCATCGCCACCATCATCAGCACCGTGAAGAAGAGCGAAAGGCCGATCGCGAGCGAAAGCTCCTCCTTCTTCGCCCGGCATGCGGCGCCGGTGGCGATCGCCGCCGAGACGCCGCAGACCGACATGTCCGCCGAGATCACCATGCAGAGCGACCGCGAAGGGATCCCCATCAGCTTCACGCCGGCCCAGTAGGTCGCCACGAGCACGACCGGCGTGACGAGCCACGAGGTCATCACTCCGGGCAGGCCGAGCTCGAGCAGACGGCTGAAGAGCACCTCGGCCCCGAAGATGACGAGGCCCGTCTTGATGAGGAACTCGCCGGAGAGCGACCGCGCGAGCCACCGCGGCACGCCGATCGCATTGCCCATGAGCAGGCCGATGGCCAGGGCCCAGAGCGGATACTCGAGGTTGTAGTAGTGGATCACCTTCTGTCCCGAGAGCACCCAGGCGGTGCAGGCGAGCGCGGCGATGGCGAAGTGGCCCGGCAGCTCTCGGACCACCGACCGGCCGCCGAGGAATGTTCCCGCGGAAGCCACTGCCACGAGCCAGCCCATGCCCATGAGCACGGCCGGGGCGACACTTCTGCCCTTCTTGTCCCGCAGCGACTCCAGCGGCGAATCGGCCCAGGTCTGCGGCCGCTCGATCGTCGCCGAAAGCGGCGATCGCCAGCCCTTGGGATGGGCGGCCCGGCTGCCGGCGTCTTCGGCGGGTTGGGCCGTCGAGGTCACCGCAAGCGCCATGGCGACGATCGCCAGGCCGATGAGCGTGGCGGCCGCGTCCTCGTGGAGGCCCCGTGGATGGGAGGAAGCTGCGTTCATGTCAGCCGATGGGATCTCGAACTGGTATGGGTTCTAGCTCGAGGCGCTGCGGTATTTTGCCAAGGCCCGCTGGAAGAACACCCGCGAGATGGCGAGGCTCGCGACCGCGGCCGCGATGGTCCCCGCGATCGGCCACCAGGATTCGCCCATGAGCGGCTGGGCGATCACGCGGGCCGGCACGTTCACGACCAGCAGGATCGGGATCACGAACGTGCAGAGGGCGCGGAGCGGCCCGCCCCAGGGGCCGGCGTAGATTTCCGCGGGGTAGCGGGAGAAGTTCGTGAGGTAGAACCAGAAGTCGTAGAGGCTCTGGTTGCGGCCCATGAGGATCGTGGCGGCGGCGAGCATGATCACCATCGCGTAGAGGATCGCGACGCCGCACAGGATCAAAAGCGGGTAGAGCAGCCAGGCGACCGGCGGCGGCGAGTGGTCCATGCGGGAGAGGGCCCAGCCGAGGATGCCGAGGCCGACCAGGCCGTTGGCGAACGACGAGAAGTCGACCCGGTGCATCGAGAGCAGAAACTGGGCGTCGAGCGGCCGCACGAGCACCCCGTCGAGCCCGCCCGTGCGGACCATCTCCGTGAGTTCCTCGGCGCTCGGCATGAAGAGGGCCTGCACGATCGAGTTGATGATGAGCCCTGTCGCCACGAAGGCGAAGAAGGGCTCGCGAGACCAGCCGGTTCCTTTGCCGATCTCGGGCGTGAACTGGAAGACGAGCAGGTAGAAGGCGAGGTTCATCGACATCCAGCCGAGGCTCGTGAGGCACTCGAGGATGAAGTTGGCCCGGAACGTCATGTCGCGGACGAGGCAGGCCCTCGCGAACGTGCCGAAGATCGCGAGATAGCGTCCGGCGTCAGCCACCATACGCGGCATACCTCCGCGTGCCCCGCCACCAGGCGAGCCGGCACGCCACGGCCACGATCACGACCCACCCCGCTTCGATCAAAAGCGATCCGGCGAGGTCGGCCCCGCGAACCTTTCCGAGCCAGACGGCCGCGGGGAAGTAGGCCGTGTATTCGAACGGGAGCCAGCGGACGAGATCGGCCAGGCTCGTCCCCGCGATGCCGGTGGGGATCGCGGCGAGCATGTCGAGCGGGAACATGTGGCCGGAGAGGAGGTACTGCACGAGCATGTAGGCGAACACGATGCTCGACGTCTCGAGCACCCAGAATCCGAGCATGCCGAGCGTGGCCTCCATGAAGAAGCCGAGCAGGAACGACAGCAGAAGCGCAAGCACGAAGGCCGCGATCGTCGGGAGGTCGGGCGGCGGCGGAAAGTAGCCGCGGCAGATCCAGAAGACGACGGCGAACGGCAGGATCGCGATGGCGTAGTAGACGAGCTTGTGGGCGATCCGGGCCGCCAGCAGGAACGACACGTAGTCCACCGGCTGGACGAGGTATTTCTTCACCGAGCCGTCGCGGATGCCGCGGGAGATGCCGCCGGCGAGCCCCGGCATGCTCGAGAAGGCGCGGGTCACCATCGTCATCAGGTAGTAGGCGACGATGTCGTTTCGAGAGTAGCCGGCGATGTCGGGGCGGCTCGTGGCCGCGAAGACCGCCGTCCAGAGGAAGACCTGCGTCACGATCGGCAGGAACCGCATCGCCGTGCCGAGGATGAAGTCGCCCCGGTAGGCAAGCCGCTCCTCGAGGCAGATCGCGAGCATCGTCCACCAGGTCCGAAGCCGGGCGGCCAATTCGAGGAACGGTCCGGGGCGGGCGACGGCGGCTTCGGTCGGGGCGTTCATGCCGGACACTCCGCCGGCTCGGCGGGCCGCGTCGATCCCGAGCGAAACAGCCCCGCCACGATCTCCTCGAGCGGCACGTCCTCGACCGAGACGTCGCGGACGCCCGTGCCACCGAGGATCTCCGGGAGCACCTCGGCGATCCGGCTCCGGTCGATCCGGAGGACCACCTGCGGCCCCCGGATCTCGCAGGGAAACCCGAACCGCTCCATGCGGCCGGGCTCGGGAGCCGATTCCAGATCGAGCGTCACGATCTTGTGGGTCGTGAAGCGGTCGACGATCTCGGCGAGCGAGCCGTCGTAGAGGATGTCGCCGTGGGTGATCACGACGACCCGCTCGCAGAGGGCGGCCACGTCCTTCATGTAGTGCGTCGTGAGCATCACGGTCGTCCGCCGCTGCGACTGCACGTGGCGGAGGAACTCGTGGATCGTGTGCTGAGCCACGACATCGAGCCCGATCGTCGGCTCGTCGAGAAAGAGCACCTCCGGCTCGTGGAGGAGCGCGGCGACGAGTTCGAGCTTCATCCGCTCGCCGAGCGAGAGCTCCCGAACCGGCTGCAGGATCAGCTTCCGCACGCCGAGCAGATCGACGAGCTCGTCGCGGACCCGCTCGAACCGGACGGATTCGAGCCGGTAGATCTCCTTGTGAAGCCGGAAGCTCTCGGCGGCGGGCAGATCCCACCAGAGCTGGTTCCGCTGCCCCATGACGAGAGCGAAGCGGCGGCGGAAGTCGTCGGCCCGCTCCCAGGGAACGTGGCCGAGCACCCGCGCCGTGCCCCGCGAAGGCGTGATGATGCCGGAGAGCAGCTTGAGGAAGGTCGTCTTGCCGGCCCCGTTGGGCCCGAGCAGGGCGACGAACTCACCCTTCTCGACCGTGAGATCGACGCCCCGCAGGGCCTCGACGGTGCGGCTCTGGCGGTGAAACAGGCTGCGGAGGCTCGCCTTCAAGCCCTCCGGCTTGTCGTAGACGCGGTACTCCTTTGCCAGGCCTTCTACGACGATCGCGGGGCTCACCTCGTTCATCATCGGTGGGCGAGGCCGACGATGGCGTAGATGATGCCAACGAGGTACTCGTCGATTGACACCGGGTGCTCGTCGATTGGCATGGGACGCAGGCGGGGGGCATCGTTCATAGACGCGAGTGTACCAGCCGGCCGCTCTACGGGGTTTCTGAAGCCCGTCGGCCCGCCCTTGCCGCGGTAGGCCGAGGATGCGACGATCCAGTCGTCAGCGGTTCCTGGAACCATCCGTGTCGGCACACCCGCATCCCTACCGCATCGGCCTCGGCCACGACACGCACCGGCTCGGGCCCGGCGACGGGCTCCTGCTCGGCGGCGTGAGGATCTCCCACGACCATTCGGCGGTCGGCCACAGCGACGCCGACGTCCTCCTCCACGCGATCACCGACGCGATCCTCGGGGCGGCGGCCCTCGGAGACATCGGCGAGATGTTTCCCGATACGGAAGAGGAGAATCGGGGCCGTGATTCCGGCGAAATGCTCCGGGCGGCGGCGGCCCGGCTCTCGGCCGCCGGATGGGGGGTCGGGAACCTGGATTGCGTGATTTTCGCCCAGCGGCCCAAAATCCTCCCGCATCGGGAGCGGATTCGGGCGAGCGTCGCCTACCTGCTCGGGATCGACGTCGACGCGGTCGGCCTCAAGGCGAAGACCGGCGAAGGCGTCGGCCCGGTGGGCGAGGAGAAGGCGATCTCGGCCGAATGCATCGCGCTTTTGGTGCGCCGGGCGTGACCGCGTCCGGTTGGCTTCGAACGGCCCCACAGGTTTTCTCGGAGGTTTCTCGGCGGATGGCGAACACTTCCCTTCCCACGATCGAGGTCTACAGCACGCTCACGAAGAAAAAATCGCCGCTCGCGACGGTGAAGCCCGGCCACGTGGGGATGTACCTCTGCGGGCCGACGGTCTACAAGCCGAGCCACATCGGCCACATGGTCGGGCCGGTCATCTTCGACACCGTGAAGCGATACCTCGAGTACTCCGGCTGGAAGGTCACCTGGGTCGTGAACGTCACCGACGTCGACGACAAGATCATCGCCGAGAGCACGGCCCGCGGCACGACGATGGCGAAGCTCGCCGAGGAGATGACGGCCGACTACCTCGAAAACCTCGCCAGCCTCGGCGTGACCGGGATCGACCAGATGCCGAAGGCCACGGAGCACATCCGCACGATCATTTCCTTCATCGAGGGGCTCGTCGCGAAGGGCTGCGCCTATGCGAGCGACGGCGACGTCTACTTCGACGTCACGAAGGACGCCGACTACGGCAAGCTCACGAATCGCTCCGTCGAGCAGATGCAGGGCGAAGGTGGCTCGACGGCCGACCGGAAGCGTTCGGCGGCGGATTTCGCCCTCTGGAAGGCGGCGAAGCCGGGCGAGCCCGCGTGGGAGAGTCCGTGGGGCGCGGGCCGGCCCGGCTGGCACATCGAGTGCTCCGCGATGAGCAAGGCGATCCTCGGCGAACACTTCGACATCCACGGCGGAGGGCTCGATCTCGTGTTTCCGCACCACGAGAACGAGATCGCCCAGAGCGAGTCGCTCCACGACCGGCCAATGGCTACCTACTGGATGCACAACGGCCTCATGCAAGCGGCCGGTGCCGCGGGCAAGGTGGGGGGCAGGCCGCGGGGCGACGGTGCCGCGGCCGACAGTGCTGCGGCCGACAGTGCTGCGGCCGACAGTGCTGCGGCCGACAGTGCTGCGGCCCAGGCGGCGACGAAGATCTCGAAATCGACCGGCGCCGAGCCGTTCAAGAACCTGCTCGCCCGCCATGACCCGCGGGCGATCCGGATGCTCCTGCTCTCGACCCACTACCGCAGTCCGATCCACTTCGGCGAGGAGCCGCTCGGCGAGAGCGCCCGGGCCATGGAGGCGTTCGAGCGTCTCTTCGCCCGCTACGAACGGGTGGCCGGAAAGCCGTTCCACTCCCTCCCCTGCCGCGGCCGCCGGGAGGGGGACGGCGGTGTGGCCGCCGCGGGCTCCGACGTGAAGCCGCTGAGGGAGAAGTTCCTCGCGGCGATGGACGACGACTTCAACACGGCGATCGCGATCGCCACGCTCTTCGACCTCGTCCGCGTCGTGAACAAGTTCATCGACCAGCATTCCCTCGAGGCAAAGAAGCCCGCCGCGGAACTCGCGACGCTCGACGCGATGATGCTCGTGCTGCGGGAGCTCACGGGGGTGCTGGGGCTCTTCCTCGAGCCGCCCCGGGCGAAGGCCGGCGGCGCCGACGAGGCGCTCGTGGGCAAGCTCATGGAACTCGTCATCGAGATCCGCGCCAATGCCCGGAAGGTGAAGGACTTCCCCACGGCCGACCTCGTGCGCAACAAGCTCGCCGAGGCTGGCATCGTGCTCGAAGACCGCCCCGACGGCACGGGCTGGGCGAGGAAGTAGCCGCAGGCGATGCCTTCCCCCTCGCATGGTCATCTTGCCGGTGTCGTCGCCGGCATCGTGGCTGCGGCCGCAGCCGCGGTTTCGTATCTCGTCCTGCGGCACCACGGCAATCGGGCCGCCGGCGGGAGCAAGCGGCTGCTCGTGCTCGCGCACTTCGTGATGGGGCTGGCCTGTCTGCCGCTTGTGTGGATCCTGTGGCCCGAGAGCCTTCCGGCGGCGGCCGAGTCGCTGCCTCCGCTCTTCGGCGCGGCGGCGACCTACCTCGCCGGTCAGGCGATGGTGTTCGCGACGCTCAGGCGGATGCCCGCCTCGCGGCTCGCGCCGCTCCTGGGGCTCAAGATCGTGCTGCTCGCCGCGATCGTGTCGCTCCTGCCGGGTGACCGCCTCTCCGTGATGCAGTGGGCCGCCGTCGGGGCGAGCGTGGCCGCGGCGGCGATGCTCGATCGCAGCGGGGCCGCGGCATCGCCAGCCGCCCTCGCGGGCGTGCTCGCGGCCTGCCTGATGTTCGCGATCTGCGATCTCCTCAGCGTGAGATTGATCGACGTGTTCGAATCAGGCGGGACGGGCTGGTGGTCGCGGAGCCCGAGATTGCATGCCGGCTGCTTCGCGATGGCCACGACGTACGTGCTCTGCGGCGTCGTCGCCGCCTGTCTCCTTTCGTGGACGACGCCCCGCGACCGCCGCGACTGGGCCGCCGCCTCGCAGTATTCCCTCGCGTGGCTCGCGGGCATGGTGGCCCTCTACGCCTGTTTTGGTTTCGTGGGCGCCGTGTTCGGCAACGTCCTCTTCTCGACCCGCGGAATCATGGCAGTCGTGCTCGGAGCCCTGCTCGCGCACCTCGGCTGGCACGACCTCGAGGAGAAGGTCGACCGCGTTACGCTCCTGCGACGCCTCACTGCCGCCGTGCTCATGACCGCCGCGATCGCCGCCTACGTGGCCTGAACGGCCCTCCGGCCGGGCTTTCCTCCGCGCGATCGTGATTGCGGAGCTGCTGGTATCATGTCGGACGATTCGCCCATCGATTCCGCCACGGCGGCTCATCCGGAAGGATAAACGATGCTCACATTTCCCCCGTTCGTCCGGTTTCTCGTCGTTCGCCTCGGCCTCACGGTCGCCTTCGCCACACTGCCGGTCTTCTCCGCGGTCGCCGAGATGCCGCCGTCGGCCGACCTGCCGACGATCTTCAACGGCAAGGACCTCTCCGGCTGGAAGGTCGTCGGCGAGCCCTACTGGAAGGTGTTGGAAGGGAGCATCGTCGGCGAGAGCGACGCCGGGCAAAAGGCGTCGATGCTCTACACGGAGAAGGCCTACGGCGACGTGATCGTGGAGGGGGAGGTCCGGTTCACGGGGGAGATCGACAGCGGCATCATGGTCCGCAAGCCGGAATTGCAGGTTCAGATCGGCGTCTCGCGGAGCCTCAAGCGGGACATGACCTGCTCGTTCTACACAGGCAAGTACCCCGAGGAGGCGCGGGCCCTGAAAGCCACGGAAGTCCTGAAGCCCGGCGAGTGGAACCGGATCCGCATCGAGGCGAAGGGAGACACGTTCACCGTCTGGCTCAACGGCGAGCAGGTGTCGCGGTACACGAGCGACAAGTACCGCGAGGCCGGGCCGATCGGCCTCCAAATCCACGCCGGGCTCGTGATGAAGGTCGAGTTCCGCGACCTGCGGGCGAAGCCGCTCTGATTCCCGGCCTGGGTGCTACCGCAAGCCCGCCTCGGGCTTCGAGGGCAAGCAGTAGCCGCAGAGTGGGACTCTGCGGTTCGGGCATGGTGCAGACTGCCAGTCTGCACCTACATGGAGCCGTGCAGACTGCCAGTCTGCACCGACAAGCAGCGGCTCGGGCATCAGGGCAGTTGGATCGCGACCGGCTCGCTCGCCTCCCCGGCCTGCTCGCCGGCCATTTCGCGGATTTCCTGCGTGATCTTCATCGAGCAGTACTTCGGCCCGCACATGCTGCAGAAGTGGGCGCTTTTGAAGGTCTCCTGCGGGAGCGTCTCGTCGTGGAACTTCTTCGCGGTCTCTGGGTCGAGCGCGAGCCGGAACTGCTCGTTCCAGTCGAAGGCGAAGCGGGCCCGCGAGAGCGCATCGTCGCGATTCCTGGCGTTCTTGCGGTGGCGGGCGAGGTCGGCTGCGTGCGCCGCGATCTTGTAGGCGATGACCCCCTGCCGCACGTCCTCCGCGTCGGGCAGGCCGAGATGCTCCTTCGGCGTCACGTAGCAGAGCATCGCGGCGCCGCTCCAGCCGGCGAGGGCCGCGCCGATCGCGCTCGTGATGTGGTCGTAGCCGGGGGCGATGTCGGTGACGAGCGGCCCGAGCACGTAGAAGGGGGCCTCGTCGCACTCCTGCATCTGCCGCTTCACGTTCATGTCGATCTGGTCCATCGGAACGTGGCCGGGGCCCTCGACCATGACCTGGCAGCCCTTCTTCCAGGCCCGCCGCGTCAACTCGCCGAGGACGTGGAGCTCCGCGAACTGGGCGTCGTCGCTGGCGTCGGCGATCGAGCCGGGCCGCAGGCCGTCGCCGAGGCTCCAGGTGACGTCGTATTGCCGGAAGATGTCGCAGAGGTCCTCGAAGTGGGTGTAGAGCGGGTTCTGCTGGCGGTGGGCCATCATCCACTTCGCGATGAGCGACCCGCCTCGGCTGACGATGCCCGTGATCCGCTTCGTCGTGAGGGCGAGGTGTTCCAGCAGGAGCCCGGCGTGGACGGTCATGTAGTCCACCCCCTGGCTCGCCTGCTTCTCGCACATGTCGAGGAAGTGCTGCGGCTTCATCTCCTCGATGTCACCGCCGAGTTCCTCGAGCATCTGGTAGATCGGCACCGTGCCGATCGGCACGGGTGAGGCGTCGATGATCGCACGGCGGATCGCGTCGATGTCCTTGCCGGTGGAGAGGTCCATGACCGTGTCGGCGCCGTAGTGGACGGCCATGTGGAGCTTCCGCAGCTCATCCTCGACGTCGCTCGTCACGGCCGAGTTGCCGATGTTGGCATTGATCTTCGTGAGCGAGGCGATCCCGATGCACATCGGCTCGAGCCGCTTCGTGAGGTGCACCTTGTTGGCGGGGATCACCATCCGGCCCTTGGCCACCTCCGACTGGATCACCGATTCCGGCAGGTCCTCGCGGTTGGCGATGTGACGCATTTCCGGGGTGATGTCGCCATTGCGGGCGGCTTCGAGCTGGGTCATCGGCTTTCTCCTGCGGTGTGGAATCGACGCAGTGTAGCAGGTGACTAGAGGGTCTTGAGGTACTCGAGCACGGCGGTTTTCTCCTCCTCGGAAAGCAGGTCGGGGTAGTCGTGCCCGCCCGCGGCCTTGCCCGGCTTCGCCGTGTCAAAATGCCGCCGTCGCTCCGCCGGCAGGAGCCTCCCGGACGGCATCGCCGGGAGTTCCTCGACCTCGAGGCCGACTCGCCGCTCGTCGTAGCCGCTCGTCGACCGCTTCCAGACGACCGGCCGGCTCCCCGGGTGGAGCACGTGCCAGAGCGTCGGCACGGAGCCGTTGTGGAAGTACGGGGCGGTCGCCCAAACGCCGTCGAGCGGTGGGGCGATGTAGCCCGGCGGGTCGTCGATGCCGGAAGCGGCGGCGATCTCCCGGCCGAACCAGCTTTCGTTCAAGTCGCGGCGGTTCTCACTCGTGAGCGAGTCGAACCGCACGCGGTCGGTGCCGATCTCTTTGATGGCGACGATCCTGCCCGGGTAGGTGTCTCCCGCATCGGAGCCCGCATCGGAGTATGTGCCGTGGCAGTCGGCGCAGTGTCGCTCGAACACCCCCCTGCCCCGCTCTGCAAGCGAGGCATCGATGCTGCCGGGCCACTTCGGCGGCTGGAGCTGCATGAGCCACGCCTCTATGTCACGAAACTCGTCCTCCCACTCGCGGAACTTCTCCGGCCCGTTTTCCTTCACGAGCAGAAACTGCATGAGCATGCGGTGTCCTTTCGCCGCGAATCCGTCGGCGTACAACCGCTTCTTCTTCGCGTAGTGCCACCATGGCGGGGCGTCCATGTCGTGGTGGACCATGTCGAACTTCGGCGGCCGGTGCACGATCGCGAGGTCGGCGTCGCGGTGTCGCATGAGGGCCACGCCGAACATGACGGCGTTGGACGTGCCGTTGGTCGTGCCCAGCGGCAGGAGGAGCGAGCCCATGTCCATGTGCCCGAACGGCTTCCGCTGCTTCACCTTCACGAGCCGGACGTCTTCGGTGAGTGTCTCGAGCGCGTAGTTGGAATTGGGCAATCCCGGGATCGCACGGCCGGCGACCTGCCCCTGGTGGCAGGCGAGGCAGCTCATGGTCCAGGAGCCGTCGGGGCCGACGACGTACTGCAGCGGCTTCGACGGGTCGCCGGGATCGGGCGTGAGACCGTAGCGGTCCATCGCCATGCGGCGGCGTTCCTCGGGGGGGGCTGCGGCGGCCCGCGAGGCGAGCGGCTCCTCCCAGACCGTCGGGAGCGCCGCGAACACCTCCGCGTCGAAATCGGGCGGCAGATATGCCCGCGTGCGAAGGTGATCCCAGCCGCGGTCCGCGGAGAAGGCAGGCAATGCGACGGCCGCGACGAGGGCCGCGAGAAGGGATCCGGCGCGGGAAGACTGCACGCAAGACATGATCGCAGTCTAGCGCCCCCCTTGCGAGGCGACAACGAAGCCGAGCCTTCGCCACCCGCGGGATGCCAAAACGACCATCGGAGGGTACAACCGCTCCTATGCCCGCCGTCAATCCAATCCTGCTCCCCGAGATCCGAGTGATGATCGCGGAAGGAGACGTGCAGGGCCTGCGGGAGGTGGCCGAGGAGCTGCATCCCGCCACGGTGGCGGAGTTTTCGGAGGGGCTCGATCCGCCGGAGATCTGGCAGCTCCTTTCGAGCGTGCCGATCGAGCGTCAGGCCGAGATCCTCCCTTACTACCCGATGTCGCGGCAGGTGGAACTCTTCGCCTCGGCCGATCGGCACCGCCTCGGCGGGCTCCTCGAGGCGATGGCGGCCGACAACCGCGACGACCTGCTCCGCGAACTCGATCCGGCGTTCGTCGAGGAGATCCTGCCCTTGGTCGCGAAGGCCGAGCGGCACGACATCCGGATGCTCCTCTCCTGCGACGAGGGGTCGGCCGGGGGCCTCATGACGACCGAGTATGCCTCGCTCCCCGCCGACATCACGGCAGGCGAGGCGATCACCAGGCTGCGGTCGCAGGCCCCCGACAGCGAGTCGATCTACTACATCTACGTTCTCGACGGCGAGCGGCATCTCGTGGGGTTCGTGTCGCTGCGTGACCTCATCCTCGCGCGGCCGACGTCCCTCGTCTCCGACCTCATGGAGACCGACGTCATCCGGGTGCGGCTGGACGAGCCGAGCGAGCAGGTCGTGCAGAAGCTGGCCCGGTTCGACTTTCTCGCGATCCCGGTGGTGGACGACGAGAACCGGCTCGTCGGGATCGTGACGCACGACGACGTGCTCGACGCCGTCCGGCAGGAGGCGACCGACGACGCACAGCGAATCGCCGCCATCGCGCCGCTCGGCGAGAGCTACCTGGAGGCCGCGGTCCTGTCGATGACATGGAAGCGGGGAGTGTGGCTCACGATCCTCTTCGCGACCGCGATGCTCACGGCGCTCGTGCTCTCGCAGTCGCCGCTCGCGCACGGCTGGCTGATCGCCTTCATCCCGCTCGTGATCGCGACCGGCGGCAACTCCGGCAACCAGTCGGCGACGCTCGTGATCACGGCGCTCTCCACGGGCGACTGCAAGCTCTCCGATTGGCGGAAGATCCTCCGGCGGGAGGCGGCGCTCGGCCTGCTTCTCGGCGGGCTGCTGGCCGTGCCGGGCTACCTGCTGGCGATGGCCTACGCGCCCTCCCCCGCCGAGGCCGTCGTGATTCCCGTCACGATCATGGCGGTCGTGATGATGGGAACGCTCGTCGGCTCGGTGCTGCCGCTGCTCTTCCGGTCCGTCGGCCTCGATCCCGCGCTCATGAGCAACCCGTTCGTGTCGGCGATCGTCGACATCGTCGGCATCGTGATCTACACCACGATCGCCCTCGCGGTACTCGACTGATCAAAACGGGCTCGACTGATCGCTACAGGCTTCGGCCGACCGCGGCGGCGACGCGGCGGCAGGTCTCCATGAGCCGCTCGAAGGCCGGAAAGTCGATCGTCTGCGCCGCGTCGCTCGCGGCGGCCTTCGGGTCGGGGTGCACCTCGATGATGAGGCCATCGGCGCCGGCTGCGACGCTCGCCGCGGCCAGGCTCGCAACCAGATCGGCGTGGCCCGTGCCGTGGCTCGGGTCGACGACGACCGGCAGGTGCGTCCGGGCGTGGAGCCAGGGCACGCTTGCCAGCGGCAGCGTGAAGCGAGTGTGGGCCTCGAACGTGCGGATGCCCCGCTCGCAGAGCATCACCTGTCGGTTCCCCGCGTCGAGGATGTACTCGGCCGCGAGCAGCATCTCTTCCAGCGTGGCCGCCGGCCCCCGCTTCAGCAGCACCGGCACCTGCGTCCGGCCGACCGCCTCGAGCAGGCGGTAGTTCTGCATGTTGCGTGCTCCCACCTGGAGCACGTCGGCATGCTTCGCGACGAGCGGCACGTCCTCCGGTGCCACGACCTCCGTCACGATCGCCAGGCCCGTCTCCTCCCTCGCCTCGGCGAGCAGTTCGAGCCCCTGCTCCTTGAGGCCCTGGAAGGCGTAGGGGCTCGTGCGGGGCTTGAACGCGCCCCCCCGCAGGCCCGTGGCCCCGAGCTTTCGCACCGCCCTCGCTGTCTCGAGGATCTGCTCGCGGCTCTCCACCGAGCATGGCCCCGCGATCACCCCGACGCTCGTTCCGCCGACGGTCAGCGGGCCTGCCCGGACGACCGTCGGCTCCTTCTGCACCTCCCGGCTGGCGACCTTGTAGGGGGCGAGGATCGGCATGACGCTCGCGACGCCGGGGAGCGTCTCAAAGCCGGCGCCGGTCGCGTTTCGCTCGTCGCCGACCACGGCCACGACCGTCCGCTCCGTCCCCTGGATGACGTGCGGCTTCAGCCGCATCGACTCCACCCGTCCCACGACGGCGGCGAGTTCGGCGGGCGCTGCGCCCGGATGCATGACGATGATCATGGTTTCTTCCTGAAGACTTCCGGGATCGGTTCCTTGCGGTTCTCGCACGCCTCGCGGGTCGTGATCACGATCGATTCCACGCCGTCCTTCTTGCGGATGACGTAGACGAGGTGGCCGTCGGGATTCGCCTTGATGAGGATCGTCCGCAGGATCGCGTCGACGGTCTGGTCCCGCTCGTCGAGGCCGAACGACTGGTTTTGCGTGATGCCCTTCAGTTGGAGGTCGCCGCCGAGGATCTCGATCGGCACGCCGATGTCCTCGGAGATGGTCTGCATCGTCCGGTCGAGGCTGTCGCGGGGGAACGAGAGCGAGATTTTCTTTGCGAGGGCTTCGGCCGCCCCCTTCGTACCGCCCTGCCCCGTGCCGCCCGCCGCTGCGACCGCGGCGCCCGGCCGCTGTTCGAGCGCGATTTCCGAGGCGAGGGCGAGGTTGTGTGGTGCGGTCGGCGGGAGGTGGCAGTTGACGACGGCGACCGTGTCGTCGGCGCCCTTCCGGAGGTTCGCCTCCACGATCCGCACCATCGCCGGCAGCCTGTTGACGAGCTTGCGGCCGTAGGGATGAAGATCGAGAGAGGCGATGTATTCCTCCACCGCGTCGGGCAGCGAGACGACGTTCCTCGCCAGCGACTCCGCCAGGGCCGGCGGCTGGATGTCCCGGGGGGGCACCGCGACGATCTCCGCATAGGAGGAACTGTCGCCAAAGTGGAGCGAAACCGCCGCCGCGTGCACGCCCGTCCCGAAGAATCTCGCCACCGGCTCGGCGAGCCGCCCGAGCGGGCCGGACAGCATGTCGCGGCCGTCGTTTTCCAGGAATGCGGGCGATCCCATGAGCACCACATGTCGGCTTGCGTCGAGGTGCTCGGCGAGCCGCTGCATGTCGGCCGTCAGTTGCGCTGCCCCCTGCGTCTCGAGCATGAGCTTGAGGAGATCCGGCGGGGCGGCGACGAGCAGCCGCCCACCACGGGCTTTCGGGAGGGCCATCGCGAGCTTCGGTCCGCGATGCATGGTCTCGTCGCCCACCGCCTCCGTCTTCATCGATTTCCAGGCGGCGGGCGGATTCTCGGCGTCGATCGGCTCGGCGAGTTCGAACGCGAAGGCCGCGAGCGTCGCCCCCTTCTCGTCGACCTGCCAGCCCCCGAGGATGCGTTCGATGCCCGAGGGTTCGCAGCCGCAGATCGTGGCGGCCTCGCGGACCGCCGCCTCCGCCGCGGGGCCCGCCGCCTTGAGGAAGCGGGCTCCCTCGTCGGTGGCGAGCATGTCCGCGGGTCGCACGAGCAGCATCACCTGCGAGCCGGGAGGAAAGTAGTCGAGCGATGGAGGGCCCGCGTGCGTCGGCGCGTCCCAGAGCGCCTCCGAGTCGTTCACTCGCACCACCTTCGGCTGCACGGGGCCCGAGGGTGGCTCTTCGGTCGTGATCTCGTCGTTGGCAGCCTGCATGTCGCCGGCTTCCTCGGTCTCTTCGTATTCCTCTTCCTCGTCCTCGGCGGGCTCATCGACGACCGGCAGGGTCTTCTTCGTGTCCTTCTTCGCCACGGACGTCGTGCCGTCCCGCCGGCGACTGGCTTCCCCATCCCGCTGCCCGCGGAGCGCGAAGACCATCACGCCCGCGAGCAACGCAGCGGCGAGCCCCGCCACGGTGGTCCGGAAGATCGCGGCCCGTTGTCGGGCCCGTCGCGTCGCGTCGCCGACCGCGGCGCCGGGCAGCGGTCGGGAGGGCACGGGCCTGGGGGCGACGTCGACGGCGATGACGGGTTGCGGCGACGGGGCCGCACTCGCCGTCAACGAGAAGGGATCGCTCTCCGCGGTCTCGGCCGGCTCCGGGGCGGCCACGTCGGGAAAGCCGAAGCATGCGGCGATCGCTGCGGCGGCGTCGGCCGCGGTCGCGTATCGCTGCGCTGGATCGCGGGCGGCGAGGTAGCCGATGAGCGTGCCCACCTCGAGCGGGACCTCCGGCGGGCCCGGCGGATCGAACCCGCTGGTGGCGGCGTGGGTGAGCGTCGCCTCGGCGGAGCCCTTCCAGCCCGGCACGCTCCCGGTGACGAGCGATGCCAGCACGCATCCGATCGCGTAGACGTCGGACGCCTCGTCGAGTGTTCCGCCGCTGAGGATGCACTCCGGGGCGAGGAAGGCGACTTGCGTTCCCATCTTGGAGACCGCCTCGGGGGTCTCGAGCGGAACGCGGGCAGGCGAGGCATGGGGGTCTCCCACGAGCGGATACTGCAGCAGCCGCAGCCCGCCGGTCTGTGGGTCGCGACGGAGCGAATCGAGCGAGATCGCCCCGTGAACGCCGGCAGAGCGATGGTGTTCCGCGACGGCTCGGGCGAGCGACAGCGCGATCCAGCCGGCCTCCTGCACGGGCAGCCCGCCCCGCTTCGCGATTTCATTGAGAAGCGGCGGCCCCGCGACGTCCTCGCAGACGATGATCCTGCTGCCGTCGATCTGCTCGAGGGCCCACGTCTTCGAGAACGACGGGTCAGCCATCTGGTGGGCGATCGCGGTGCGGCGCACGATGGCGGTCCACGCCTCGATGTCCCGGCATCGCCCCGGGTCGAGCATCGCCACGACGACGGACCTCGCCGAGGGCACGTGCACCGCCCGAAGCAGGATCGCCCCGACTGGTGATTCGATCCGTTCGAGCAGCCGATAGTCGCCGATCACGAAGGGCCCGGTATCTCCCCGCAGGAGCCTGCGTGCCTGCCAGCCCGTGAGCTGCTTCCGCGAGACGAGCCACTCCGCTGCCGCCGCGGCATCGATCGGCTTCCCGGCGGCCCAGGTGGTGAAGGCCGCCTTGAGGGCCGCCAGCTGCGCGGGGTCGTGGAGGCGGCTCCCGGCGACGAGGCCCCAGAAATCGGCGGCGGACCGTGGCTTCGTCTTCGCGGTGGACATGGATGCGTGTGTCGGGATGTCCCATCATCCTAGCGTTTGTCGTGGCTTTCGCCGAAGCGCCGGCGTGGCTACGATTCTGGCTTCCGAGAGGCCCGATCAACCGGAAGGGATTCCAATGCGTTCCACCGAAGCCACCCGCATCTATTTCGACCGGGCCGCCGACGAGCTCGACCTCTCCGACAACATGCGGAAGCTCCTGCTCACGGCAAAGCGGGAGGTGCAGGTGCAGATTCCGGTGGAGCTCGATTCGGGCGAGCTGACCACCTTCATCGGCTACCGCGTGCAGCACAACGACGCCCGCGGCCCGATGAAGGGCGGCCTCCGCTACCACCACGAGGTCGATCTCGACGAGGTTCGCGCCCTCGCTTCGCTCATGACCTGGAAGACGGCGGTCGTGAACATTCCCTATGGCGGCGCGAAGGGGGGCATCGCCCTTGATCCGGCGGCCCGGAGCCGCCACGAGCTCGAGCGGATCACCCGCCGCTTCGTCGACGCCATCCACGACCTCTTCGGGCCCGACGTCGACATCCCCGCGCCCGACATGGGCACGAGCTCCGACACGATGGCCTGGATCATGAACCAGTACGGCAAGTACCACGGCTTCTCGCCGGCCTGCGTGACGGGCAAGCCGGTCGAGTACCACGGCATCGCCGGCCGCGAGGAGGCGACGGGCCGCGGGGTGGGCATCCTCACGACGAAGCTCCTGAGCCGCCGCGGGAAGAAGCTGCCCGGGACCCGCATCGCGATCCAGGGCTTCGGCAACGTCGGCACGCACACCGCCAAGTTCCTCCACGACGCGGAATGCCGGATCGTGGCGGTGAGCGACGCGGCGGGCGGGTTTCACCGCGCCGAGGGGCTCGACGTGCTCGCGCTCCTTCGACACGCGAACGCCAATCGCGGCCGGCTCGACGGCTTCACGGGTGGCGATGCGATCACGAACGCCGAGTTGCTCACGATGGACGTCGACGTGCTCATCCCCGCCGCGCTCGGCGGCGTGCTCACGGCCGCCAACGCCGCGGCGGTCCGCGCCCCGATCATCATCGAGGCGGCCAACGCGCCGGTGGAGCCGGAGGCCGACGCGATCTTCGAGTCGAAGGGGATCATCTCGCTGCCCGACATCCTCGCCAACTCAGGCGGCGTGACGGCGAGCTGGTTCGAGTGGGTGCAGAACCGCCAGCACTACCAGTGGGGCCTGAACCGGGTCCGTCAGGAGCTCGACAAGATCCTCGGCGATGCCTTCGAGCAGGTCTGGCAGCTTTCGCAGTCGCGGAAGCTCCCGCTCCGCACCGCCGCCTACATGGTGGGCGTCGGCCGCGTCGCCCGCGCGACGGTCTTGGGCGGCCTCGCCTGACCGATCATTGGGACGCCCCTCTGTAGGTGCAGACTGGCAGTCTGCACACCGTGGCATCCCGCATTCCGCAGAGTACCACTCTGCGGCTACAACGTGCCGACGATGCCGCGATCAGTGGCCTTCGGGACGGTACCAGTCGCCGCGGAGCCAGTCGGCAACGAGGTCGATCTCTTCCCGCGTGAGGATCGTCGCCGCGCCGTCCTCCCCCTTGCCGAAGCTCGGCATGCGGTCGTTGAGTTCGCCGTAGAAGCGGGCGTGGGTGGGGTCGGCGATGATCCCGACGAGCCATTCCTTCGAGCCCCAGCGGGTGATGTCGGGGGCCGTGCCATACTCCATGCCGTTATCGTGGAAGGTGTGGCAGCCGCTGCACCGCTCGCCGTCGGTGATGAGGTCGCGGCCTTCCGCCACGAGGTCGGTGGGCGTGTCTGCGGAGGCGAGGCCGGCCTCGGTTGCCATGGCTGCGACGACGGCCCGGATCTCCTCCGGCTTCCATTCGTCGGGGTTGGCCATGTCGCCGGTGACGTAGCTCACCATGTCGCCGTCCTTGTGGGCCGTGTTGCCGAAGTAGGCGGGGCCAGCGACCTGCTTCGGGTCAAACAGGCCCTCGAGCCAGCGGGCCGTGCCGAAGCCGTGCAGATTCGCGGCCGACGACTTCGCGAGGATCGCCGCCGCCTCCGGGGCCGCCGGATCGACGTGGGCATGGCAGCTCGCGCAGTGCTGCGCGAAGAGCCGCGGCCCCACGCTCTTCGCGTCGTGGCGGACGAGTTCGAGGGCGCCCGAGGGCGGGATCTTTTCCGGCCGTCCGGCAAGCTCGACGGCCCGTTCGGCATCCGCCTCCGCCTGCTTCACCGCGGCGAGGAACGATTCGGAGTGGCGGATTTTCTCGAGCTTCCTCGCCCGCTTCTCGAACGCCGCGATCTTCGCGGCATCGTTGCCGAGCGCCGCGGCGATCCTGCCGTGATCCCCCTCCGTCTCGTCGAGGAGCTTCTGCACGTCGGCGAGCGATGCCTTGTCGGCCCAGAGGGCGTAGTAGTCCTCGTTGAGGGCCATCGCCGTGAGGAGTCCGACGCCGGCGAGGATCGCGAGCGTGAAACACACGTTAAAGCGGTGGCCGAGCTTCCAGCGGCCGACGATCGGCATCAGGAACATCAGGCCCATCACGATCCCCGGCACGACGATCGCCCCGAAAAACTCCCCCGTCGCTCCCCAGCCCTCGAACACCTTCAGGAACTGGAAGAGGAAGAGGAAGTACCACTCCGGCCGGGCGGCGGCATAGGCCTGCGAGGGGTCGGCGGGAGCCCCGAGCTCCGCCCCGACGTGGCCCCAGTCGACCTCGCCGCCGGCGAGCATCGTCCGCACCGCAGGCAGCAGGATCACGCCGAGCACGACCGCCATCACCGCGAGCATCGCGACCGCGTCCTTGAGCACCTGGTCCGGCCAGAACATCGCGTCGGGCCGCGTGATCGGCTGCTTCGCATGGAGGCCGTGCTTGCGGAAAAGCGCGAGGTGCAACACGAGCATGACGATGAGCGTTCCCGGCAGAAAACCGGCATGGAGCGCGAAAAACCGCGTGAGCGTGTGGTGGCCGTAGTCGGGGCCGCCGACTACGAGCTGCTGCAGCGACGGGCCGACGAGCGGCACGAGCCCCGCGAGGTTCGTCGCCACGCGGGTCGCCCAGTATCCCTTCTGGTCCCAGGGCAAGAGGTAGCCCGTGAGCGCCATGCCGAGCACGAGCATCATGAGCACGAGGCCGAGCCAGAAGTTGACCTCGCGGGGCGCCTTGTAGGCCCCGTCGATGACCACCTGCATCAGGTGGAGCGCGAGCAGCACCACCATCGCCTGCGCCATGACGTGGTGGATGCCACGAAGCAGCCAGCCGCCGGTCATCTCGTGCTGGATGTAGTAGACGCTCTCCCAGGCGGTCTGCGCGCTGGCGGAGTAGCTCGCCCAGAGGAAGAGGCCGGTGATCACCTGCGTGAGGAACGCGAAG
>JBIIOJ010000165.1:0-7026 GCA_044337015.1 Pirellulales bacterium | reverse complement strand
GATGGTCGTGACACTGGGCGCACCCGATCTGGGTGCCGAGCAGCACGCGAATCGTGTTGTCGACGTAGGGGAGCGGCATCCCGGCGTCGCGGAGCTGGAAGCCCACCGCCGGGTTCTCCGCGAGCCGCCCGTCGGCGACGAGCATCTCGTGCACCCACTCGTCGAACGGCTTGTTCGTGCGGATCGAATCCTTCACGTAGGCGAGATAGGGCTCGAACGGGAGCTGCCGCTGCGGTCGCTCGGTGAGCCGCAGGATGTCGGCCCAGTAGTTGTAGAAATGGCTCACGTAGTCGGGGCTCTCGAGGAGCCTGTCGACGAGTTCCGCCCGCCTGTCGGCACGGCCCTCGGTGTCGGCATCCTTCCCCGACATTCCGTCGATCGGCCCGAGAAACGCGACGACCTCGTCATGGCTCGGGATCCGGCCGCCAAGTTCGAGATACACGCGACGCACGAATGCTTCGTCGGAGAGCTCGGGAGATGGCGAAACGCCGTGCGCCTGCCACGACGCCCGCACGAGCCGGTCGATTGCCACGGCGGCCTCGCGGACGTCGCGGCGGCGGCCGCGGTCGACCGCCGGCACATCCAGCACCGGCGCCGCCGGCGCGACCATCGCCGCGGGCGGGAGCCCGGCCGCACCTGGACGCATCCCGCGTCGACCATCCCGGTCGCGGGCCTCGGCAGGCAGGGCCGCGCCGACGAGCAGGCAGGCGAGCCCTACGGCACACCCGATCCGGCAGACCGACTTTTGGGAGGCTACGTCTCGCATCGCTGGCTTGGGGATTGCGTCGCGGTCTTCAGGGCCCGGCGACTTCAACGGCCGACGTGGCGGCAGGTTGCGGTCGCTACTACCATGATGATGAATGATGATGAAGTGGCCCGCCCTGCGGGCCCCGCCCTCCGGGAGACCCCCATGAAGCGAGCCACTGCCAGACCTTCCGTCGAGTTTTCTGGGGTTTTCGCAGCTCTCCTGCTCCTGTCCGCCGCCTTTGCCGCGGAGCCAGGCAAGGAGCCGAAGACCTGGCAGCAGCCGGCCGAGGCGATGCCCTCGGTCATCGCCGGCACGCAGCCCAAGCCGGAACAGCGACAGGCCTTCCACCTTCAGGAGGGTTTCAAGGTCGAGCGGCTCTTCGTCGTGCCGCAGAACGAACTGGGGAGCTGGGTCTGCCTCGCGACCGACCCCAAGGGCCGGCTCTACGCGAGCGACCAGAGAGCCCTCGGCCTCGTGCGGATCACCCCCGCGCCGCTCGACGGATCGAAGCCGACCGTCGTCGAGAAGATCCCCGTGGAGATCTCCGCCGCGCAGGGGCTCCTCTGGGCGTTCGACTCGCTCTATGTCGTCTGCAACGGCGGCCCGGGCAGCGGCCTCTACCGCGTCACCGATCCGGATGGAGACGACACGCTCGACACGGTCGTGAAGCTCCGGGATTTTCCCGGGGGCGGCGAGCACGGCCCGCACGCCGTGATCCTCTCGCCCGACGGCACACGGCTGTTCGTCGTCTGCGGCAACCACACGAAGCCCCCCTTCGCGGTCAAGGATGTCACGCCGCCGCAGACGATGGCCGGCATCCGTGACACCCAGCGACGCGTGGAACTGCCCGCCGATGCCGCCAGCCGCGTCCCCGCCAATTGGGACGAGGACCAGATCATCAAGCGGATGTGGGATGGCAACGGGCACGCCGTCGGCATCCTCGCCCCCGGCGGCTACGTCATGAGCACAGATCCCGAGGGGAAGGCGTGGGAGATCTGGAGCTCGGGCTACCGCAACGCCTACGACATCGCCTTCAACGCCGACGGCGAGCTCTTCGCCTACGACGCCGACATGGAGTGGGATTTCGGGACGCCGTGGTACCGCCCCACCCGCGTGAACCATGCGACGAGCGGCAGCGAGCTCGGCTGGCGGAGCGGCTCCGGCAAGTGGCCCGCCTGTTTTCCCGACAGCCTGCCCGCTGCCGTCGACATCGGTCCGGGCTCGCCCGTCGGCGTGGCCTTCGGCTACGGCGCGAAATTCCCCGCCAAGTACCAGAAGGCCCTCTACGCCTGCGACTGGACGTTCGGCACGATGTACGCAATCCACTTGTCGCCTGCGGGATCGACCTACGCGGGGGTGAAGGAGGAGTTCGTCTCCCGCACGCCGCTGCCGCTCACCGACGTCACGATCGGCCGCGATGGCGCGATGTACTTCACCGTCGGCGGGCGTGGCGGCCAGAGCGAGCTTTACCGCGTGACCTACGTTGGCGGCGAACCGACCGCCGTCGTCGATGCACGAAATTCATCCGGTGCCGCGGAACGCAACATCCGCCGCGAGCTCGAAACCCTCCACAAGACCGCGGCCGATGCAGCGGCCGCGGTCGCCAAGGCCCTGCCCCACCTGGCAAGCAACGACCGCTTCGTCCGCTATGCCGCCAGGGTCGCGATCGAGCACCAGCCGATTCAGCTCTGGATGGAGAAGGCGATTGCGCTCGCCGAGCCCAGAGCCACGATCCAGGCCGCGATCGCCGTCGCCCGCCAGGCGGAGCCGACGGCCCAAGCGGCGATCTTCGCGGCACTCGACCGGATCGACCCCAAGATCCTCGACACGGCCGGGAAGATCGACCTCGCGCGGGCGTATGAGCTGGCGATCGTGCGGCTTGGCAACCCGTCCGCGGAGGCAAGGTCGCGGATCGCGGCCCGCTTCTCGCCGCTTTTTCCCTCGGGTGAGTTCGATCTCGACCGCGAGCTTTCGAGCCTCCTCCTCGGCATTCGCGCCCCCGGCATCGTGACGAAGCTCGTCTCGCTGCTTGAAAAACCGACGGGCTCGGCCGGCTCGACGAACCTCGCACCGAACGAGCAGGATATCGAGCGGCTCATCGAGCGGAACGGCGGCTACGGCGGCGCCGTGAAGGCGTCGCTCGAGAAACGCGGCGACCTCCTCCAGATCCACTACGCCTACGTGCTCCGCACGGTCAACGAGAAGGAGGCATGGACCGCCGCCGACCGCAAGGGCTACTACGGTTGGTTTTCAAAAGCCCGCGACTGGGCCGGCGGCTCGAGCTACCGCAAGTTCCTCCAGAACATCGAGAACGAGAGCCTCGCCGGCCTCTCCGAGAACGACAAGCTCGCGCTCGAGGCGATGGGCATTCGCAAGCCTTACTCGCCGCCGCCGCTCCCGAAGCCGGAGGGCCCAGGTCGGGCGTGGACGGTCGAGGAGGTGATGGCGGCGGTCGGGAAGCAGGGGGCCGAGGGCCTCTCCCAGGGCCGCGACTTCGAGCACGGCAAGCGGTCGTTCGCCGCCGCACGATGCATCGTCTGCCACCGCTACGGAGACGACGGCGGCGCCACCGGCCCAGACATGACGCAGGCCGGGGGCCGCTTCCAGGTGAAGGACGTGGTCGAGGCGATCGTTCTCCCGAGCAAGGTCGTGAGCGACCAGTACAGGGCGAGCGTCGTGCAGACGAGCGACGGCAAGGTTTTCACCGGGAGGATCGTCAGCGAGTCGCCCGAAAAAATCGTCGTCGTCACCGACCCCGAGGACGCCACGAAGTTCGCCGAGATCAAGCGGGCCGACGTCGAGGAGATCATCCCCGCGAGCGAGTCGCTCATGCCCAGGGGACTGCTCGACCAACTCAACGAGCGGGAAGTCCTCGACCTCGTCGCCTACACGCTCTCCAAGGGTGACAAGAACGACCCCCGGTTCAGGAAGCCGTAGCAGGCCGCGATTCCGAGGAACATCGGCGGGATTTGCCTTTGCCGCTGCGGGCCGCGAATAGTTTCCGAGCGTCCGCCATCCAGCGGACTCTCGGCCGTCGCAGGGAGTGGTGCGGCGGCCGCGGCTTGGCATCGGATCGCCCGCTTGTATCCGGTGCCGGAAAGGTCTTCTCCCGTGGCCACGCTTTCGCTCGCGTCGGTCCGTGCGCTCCTGGCGCCGCATCGCCCCCCCTGCCTGTCGCTCTACATGCCGACGCACCGCAACGTGCCGGCGAACCTGGTCGACATCCACCAGTTCCGCAGGCTCGTCGATTCGTTCGAGACGGGGCTGCTCCTGAAGCACCGGCGCGACGAGGTGGATCGCCTCCTCGAGCCCTTTCACCGGCTCGACGCCGACGCCACCTTCTGGCAGCACACGCTCGACGGCCTCGCGGTGCTTTCGAGCGACGGGAAGGCGGAGGTCTTTCGCGTGCAGCAGCCGTTCCAGCCGCTTGCCCTCTCGACCGACCGGTTCCACACGATGCCGCTTCTGAGGGCGGCGTCCTCGATCGAGCGTTTCGACGTGCTCGCGCTATCGAGCCGCGAAGCGAAGATCTACGAAGGCACGACCGACCTACTCGACCCGGTCGATCTCGGCGACGAGGCAAGCGGCGGCGGCCGGGGCACGCTTGGCCGCTGGGATTTCATCGACCAGGACACGTTCCAGGCCCATCGCGTCCGGCAAAGGGCGGGCCCGACGGGGAGCGTCCACGGCGGATTCGGATCGAAGAGCGACGATATCGACGCCGACACCGAGCGGTTCTTCCGCGAGGTCGACCGGATCGTGGTGGAACGGGTCTCGAACCGCTCGCAGCTGCCGCTTCTGCTCGTCGCGATCTCCGAGCACGCCTCGCTCTTTCGGAAGCTCTCCGCGAACCCGAAGCTACTCGACGAGGCGATCGCGACCGACCCGAAGATGCTCGAAGGGCCGGCGCTCGTGCCGCGCGTGCGGTCGGTCGCCGACGCCGCCCGACGCCGCAGGATCGAAAGGCTCGTCACGGTCTTCGCGAGGGCACGGGACGAGGACCGCGGGTCGGGCGACCTCTCCGACATCGCGAGGGCTGCCGTCGCCGGGCAGGTCGCCACGCTCCTGGTCGAGCAGGACCGGATCGAGCCCGGAAAGCTCGACCGGGAGACCGGGAGAATCGCCTGGGGGGCCGACGTGCAGGCGAAAAGCGGGACCGAGCTCGCCGGCGATCTCGTCAGCATCCTCGCCGAGGAGGTGCTCCTCCGCGACGGCGAGATCGTTTCGCTCCGGCCGATCGAGATGCCGACGGAAACCGGCGTGGCCGCGATCTACCGCTATTGAGCGTGCCATTCCTGATCCAAGACTCCGATGCTGGACGCCGGGGGAAAATGCGGTGTCCCGCAGCCTTTGCTGGGTTCGGGGCCGCCCGTGCCCATCGCCGGACGCTCGCTGCAGGTCAAACGTGCTGGGTTCGGGGCTGCCCGTATGCCGCTCGCCGGACGCTTGCTGCAGGTCAAACGTGCTGGGTTCGGAGCTGCCCGTATGCCGCTCGCCGGACGCTCGCTGCGGACATCCTGTCCTTCGCTCGCTCGGATGCAGACTTCGCTCCGCAATCCTTGCTTCGCTCGTCTGCATACGCCGTCTCGGGCACACGGGCAGCCCCGAACCGGTCAAACGTAGTGCTCAATGAGTCACACAGGCACATGGATGCTGAACGCCGGGGACGCGGACGTTGAGGAGCATCAGGTGTATCCTCACCGTAGCGACGATGCGTCCGCGCCCCCGGCGGCAATGCGGTATCCTTCAGTCGGGCTACTTACCGGGCTACCGGGCTTCTGTTTTTCTGCCTTGGTATCATCGGCGGGATGATCGCCCCACCCGACCTCGATCCGCTCTTCGCCGACTGCCCTGATCGCCGCGGCACCGGCAGTGAGAAATGGGACCGCTACGCCGGCCGGACGACGCACGACGGCCGCGACATCCTGCCGGTGTGGGTGGCCGACATGGATTTTCGTGCGCCAACTGCCGTCCTCGACGCGATCCACGCCCGGGTCGACCACGGCATCTTCGGCTACACGGAGGATCCTCCCGGCTTCGCGCCGTCGCTGGCGGCTCACCTCGAATCGCTCCACGGCTGGTCGATCGACCCGGCCACCGTGGTCGGCACGCCCGGGGTGGTGACGGGGCTCGCCCTCTCGGCGAGGCTGCTCACTCAGCCCGACGACGAGATCATCACCTTCACGCCGATCTATCCGCCGTTCCTCTCGCTGCCGGGTCGGGCTGGCAGGAAGGTCGTCCGCGTGGGACTCGTCCGGCGGGGGCGGGCGTGGGAGATCGACTGGGATGCGCTTTCCGCGGCCGTCACGCCGCGGTCGAAAGTCCTCTGGCTGTGCCACCCGCAGAACCCCACCGGCATGGTCTTTTCGCGGCAGGATCTCCTCTCGCTTGCGGAGTTCGCCGAGCGGCACGGGATCGAAATCGTTTCCGACGAGATTTGGAGCGATCTCGTGCTCGACGAATCGCCGCACGTGCCGCTGGCGAGCGTCGACCACCCCGTGGCCCGCCGCGCGATCACGCTTCTGGCACCGAGCAAGACCTGGAACCTCGCGGGGCTCGCCTGCGCCGCGGCGGTCATTCCCGACGCGTCGCTGCGACCGCGGTGGCGGCCCGCGGGCGGCGGACTCGTCCCGATGGTCAACCCGCTCGGCTACGCGGCCGCCGAGGCGGCGTGGCTCCATGGCGAAGCGTGGCGAAAGCGGCTCGTCGCCGTGCTCCGACGCCACCGTGATCTCGTGACCACGGCCGTGGACGCCATCCCCGGCCTCACGTGCGTGCCGGCTCGCTCGACGTATCTGGCCTGGATCGACTGCCGCGAGAGCGGTGTTGCCGACCCGCAGCAGGCCTGCGAGGCCGCGGGCCTCGGCACTTCCGACGGCCGCGACTTCGGCTCCCCAGGCTTCGTGCGGATCAACTTCGCCTGCCCGCAGAGCCGGCTCGAGGAGGCTCTGCGCCGGCTCGCCGATGCGTTTTCCTGAAGGACACCGGATTGGTTTGCGGTGGGGAAACCGCTCCGGGGCACTTGACCGCTCCGGGGCATTTGATGGATGCCGCATTGCCGCCGGGGCAGCGGACGCATCGTCGCTACGGTGAGGATACACCTGATGCTCCTCAACGTCCGCTGCCCCGGCGTTCAGCATCAGAGTGCCTGTGTGCCCCAATCAGCGCCACGTTTGACCGTTCGGGGCTGCCCGTGTGCCCGAGACGGCGTAGCTGACCAGCGCAGGCCGGAGGCCGAAGCGCCAGTCAGGTCCGAGTGAGCGGAGGGCATGGATGCC
>JBIIOJ010000164.1:0-7066 GCA_044337015.1 Pirellulales bacterium | reverse complement strand
CAGTTTCGCGTTGCGGGAGAAGCGGAGTGTCTTGACGTCCCCCTCCGGGAAGGGAAGCACGCCCAGGAAACCGAGCGACGAACCATCCAGGAGCAGCACCTGCCTGCGGCCTCCGACGGCGAGAACAGGAGCGTTGGGAGAGGCGGCGAGCCCGGTGATCGCCATCGGGCGGACCGCCTCGCCCGCAACCTCGAGTGACAGCCGGGGCGGCATGACGGCCGGCCCCTCCGGCCTGATCGCCTTCGCCGGATCGACGGCGAGCGAAACCGCCTTCCTCGCGACCGGCTTCGCCCCAGCCCGCTCGACCGCACCGCCGGCGATCCACTTCGTGATCGTGTCGAGCATCTCCTGCGGGATGCGGTCCGACTCCGGCGGCATCTTCGGCTCCGACGAATGGCTCACGACCTGCCAGAGGGTGGATCCCTCGGCATCTCCCGCGGCCACCACCTCACCACTCGAACCGCCCGCCATCGCCCGCGCGTACGACGTGAGGTCGAGCCCGCCCTGCTTCTTGTCGGGGTTGTGGCAGGAACCACACTTCTCCCGAAAGATCGGTAGAACGTGTTCCTCGAACGTGGGCACGGCTTCGGCGGCACGCGCGCACATCGCTGCCGAAGTGATCGCGGCCATCGCCGTCACGATGAGCGGTCGAACTCTCACGATTGCACCTTCGGCTTGGTCGGGCCGCTCCCGTCGGGCGGCGTCAATGGTTGAAGAGGAACTCGGGGGAATTGAGCAGCGCCCAGAACACATCCTCCAGGGCCGCCGTGCGGTTGGGGGCGGCCTGCACGGTGACGATGGTCTCGATCCGCTCGCGCTCGGTCGGTCGGCGGCAGTAGCATCGCACGAACAAGTCGTCGACGATCTCGGTGTCGGGCCGTCCCTCCTTCATCCAGGCGGCGACCAGGCCTCCCTCCCTGATCCTCTGGTTCGCGGCATCGCCGTTGAGCATGTGGAGGGCCTGCGACAAGTTCGGGTCCATTCGGACGGCACAGCTGCAGACGTCCTCCCGGGTGGCACGGCCGAAGGTGGTGAGGAAGTAGTTCGTCGTCCGGCCGTCGGCGACCTGCACCGCCCGCGCACCGAGCGGCAGCCCCGGAAACTTGTTCTTCGTGTTGGTGACCTGCGACAGCACGTCGAGCAGGACTTCCGCCCGGATCCGGCGGACGGCGGCGTGGGAGAAGTTGACGTCGTCGAGCTTGTTCGTCTCGTTCACCTCGCAGGACCGCTGGTAGGTGTTCGACGCGACGATGTCGCGGACGAGCCGGCGGAAATCCCAGCCCGACGAGGCGAACCTCCTCCCGAGCTCGTCGAGCAGGGGGCCGTTGCTCGGCGGGTTGCTCACCCTCACGTCGTCGGGCTCGTGCACGATCCCGCGGCCGAGGAAATGCGTCCAGGCCACGTTCGCCACGTGGCGGGCGAACCACGGGTTGTCGGGCGAGGTCATCCAGTTCGCGAGCGCTTCGCGACGATCCCGGTCGTCCACCTTCGGCCGATCGCCGCCGGGAAATTTCGGCGCGACGGGCGTATTCGTGAGCGGATGGTTCATCTCGCCCGATCCGGTGTCGTGGATGATGAACTCGCGGGGGTCCGCCCCCTGTTTGCGGCCGATTCGCCTGAAGAAGGCGGCGAAACCGTAGTAGTCGTCCATCGTCCAGCGGTCGAAGGGGTGGTTGTGGCATTGGGCACACTGCAACCGCATGCCGAGGAACGCCTGCGCGACGTTCTCGGAGAGCTTCAGCGTGTCCCGCTCGAGCTGGTAGTAGTTGGCGGGCGGGTTGACGAACGTGCCACCCGACGCCGAGATCAGCTCCCTCACCATCGCGTCGACCGGCTCGTTCGCCGCGATGCGATGATCGAGCCACTGGTGGAACAGCGTCGCCGCTTTCGGGGGCACCTGCCCGCCGATCGTGCGGATCTGGAGCATTTCCGACCACTTCATCACCCAGATGTCGACGAACTCCTTGCGGGCGATCAGCGTCTCCACGAGCCTCGCCCGCTTGTCGGCGGAGCCGTCCGCAAGAAACGCCTCCCGCTCCACGGCCGTCGGCAGCATTCCGACGAGGTCGAGCGTCGCCCGCCTCAGGAACGTTTCGTCGTCGCAGCGGCCGCTCGGCGCGATCCGCAGGGCCGCGAGCTTGCTGTCCACGAGTTCATCGATCCAGTTGCCACCCGGTGACTCCGGGTAGGTGAAGGCGAGATCCTTCGGGATGACCACGATTGGCGACCCGACGGTGATCGTGTCATAGCGGGCCATGATGAATCCCTCACCGCGGTTCCCGCTCGTCACGATGCCCTCGGGCGAAACCTTCACGGTCGGATCGTTGTTCGACCCGTACCAGCAGAGGTCGGTGACGTCGCGGTCGGTGCCGTCGGCAAAGCGGGCCACCGCGACGAGCTGCTGACGCCTTCCTTCCCCCTCGAGCAACCCGCTCGGCGGGTAGAGATCGAGCCCGACGACCGAGGGAATCCCGGACGGATCGTCCGGGCCGCCGGCGGCGATCCAGCGGACGAGACGGTCCGCGAGGTCGCTCGTCGCCTCGAACCGCTTGCCGCCGGTGTGGGGCACGCCCCCGATCGCCTTCTGCACCAGCAGGCTTCCCGACGGGTCGCCAAGGTCGATCCTCCGTCCCGGAAACTCCCGCACGATCCGCTCGTAGTCGCCGGCGGGGTCGAAGCCGAAGAGCGAAAGCCGGAAACCATCCTTTCCGCGGGCAGCGCCGTGGCAGCTGCCCATGTTGCAGCCACCCCGCGCGAACACGGGCATCACGTCGAGCCGAAACGAGAGCGGCGGATCGGACGACGCCGACACGACGACGAGCGGGATCTCCTTCGCGTGGGGCCCATGGCGGACCACGATCCGGCCCTCCCCATCGGCGACCGGCCGAACCACGTGCGCCTCGCCGATCCTCTCGACGGCAGCGAGCTTCGCGTCGCCCGTCTCGATCGCCGCGACCGCCGTGACGTCCTCCGTGCGGCCGTCGGAATGCACCGCCTGCACGACGATCCGCTGCCGGTCGCGGGCCGAGTCGAGCCGCACCCGCGGCGGAAAAACCTCGATCGAAACCGGAGACGCGACGAGGCACGGGGCCATCGCGACGAGCAGGATCATGGCGGCGGCAAAGGGGCGGCTCATGGCGTTCGTGGCTCCCCGGGCTTCGCCTGCGCGACGGCACGCAGCGGCTTGTCGACTCGCAGCGAGGTCGGCTGGCTCTGGTGGACGACCAGCCCGCCGGCGACGGGCAGTTCGAGACGGCAAACGATGGGCTCGTACTTCCCCGGCAATGCGTCGCCGCCGGCCTTCACCACGAACTCGAGCGACTCGTCGTTCGCGGAAAGCTCGAGTTCCTGCGACTCCGTCCTCGAAGGCAGGCCCACGAGCGACGCCTTGGCCTTTCCTTCGAACACGCCCTTCTTCGTCACCTTGAAAACGATCCTCGTCTCGCTCCCCTGCTCCACAACCGCCTTCTCGGCGGCGAGTTCGACGATCGGAGCGGTCACCGACAGCGTCGCGGGCCGGCTCGACACGACGACGAAGCGGCCGCGTCGCTTCCTCGCCTGCTTCTCGCCTGCCTGGCTCTTCTCTGCCTGCCCCTTCTTCATCGCCTCCTCGTCGGGCATGAGCATCGCCGTGACCGCGATCGGCCAGTCTCTCACCGCCGCGTCGCGGGCCACCGTGATCGGAATCGACACGTCGGTCGCCCCCGAGACGAGCTTCGCGGAGGGCACGTCGACGGAGCCGGCCCCGATTCCGGGCGGCTTGAACGGCAGTTCGAGCCGAACCTTGCCGTCGAATTCACCCGGGCGTTCGACCCTCACGACGAGGTTCGCGAGGCCGCCCTGCACGACCGGCGCGGCCGGCTCGACGAGTTCGATCGAGACCGGCGCCTCCTCCACCACGGCCACCGTGAGCCTGTCGCCGAGCGTCGAGCGGTAGGTCGCCCGGTTCGGCTCGCCAAAGACCAGGTCGGTCACCTGCCGCAGACCGCCAACCCGTGCGGCGTCATCCCCCTCACCCCGCATGACGCTCACGTTCACCATCGCCGTCCGCGGCACGGCCTCGGAAGACGCCTCGAACACGACGAGCCCCCCGGGGGCCGGCTCGGTGAACGGCGACGCGACCGCCGCCACGCCCTCCGGAAGGCCGGCGAACTCCACCCGCAGCGGCTCCGGACAGGCGGCCCGGATGGCGTTGAAGAAGCATGCCGTGCGGCCGCCCCGCGGCACGGCGACGACGAGCCGCTCCTGCGTCTTCGTCGTGGCGGGCGAGACCGAAACGTTCGCCGCCGGCGGGATCGGTTCGACGTCGATCCAGTAGAGAAATCCTTCGCCGCCTCGACGCTCGAAGTCCGACACCCGCAGGAGGAACGCCCCCTCCGCCGGCACCGTCACCTCGAGCAGACTATCGGGGCCGTCGGCGTCGTCGTTGCTCGTGATCCGTGCCCGGGACTTGTCGTCGCGGTGGGCCGCGACGACGAGGTCGATCGGCGAGCCGAGCCGCCTTCCGTGCCCGGCCACCCTCCATTTGCTTCCCGCCGCCGCCTCGAACCGGACCCAGTCGACGTCGCCGGAAGCTTCCAGCCGGCCGACGACTGCCACTGGCGGCTTCAGCGACGGTGTTTTTTCGGCGGCAACCGCGTCGGGTTCGTCGTTTGGCTCGTTCGCGACATGCATCGCAGCCTTCGCCGTGCGAAAGGGCAGCACGACGGGCGTCGGGAGGCCGTCGTGGAAGAGCCGCACCCGCGAGAGGCCATCGAGCCCGGCCGGCGGAAGCGTCACGGACTGCTTCGTCCGCCCGGCGGGATCCCCCAAGAGTTCCGCCTCGAAGGTCGCCCCGTCGACTCCGCCGGGCGGCCATGCGACGTGTGGAATCGGGAAGGAGCCGACGTGGAGCATGTAGACCGCGTCGCTTCCGCCGTAGGCAGCTTCGCGCAAGCGCAGGAAGTAGTCTCCGTCCTTCGGCACGATCACCGAGAGCATGGGATCCTGTGCAGTCAACGGATGGTCGTCGCAGGCTGCCACGACGAAGCCCTCGGAATCGACGAGCTCGAGGTGCGCGTCGAGCATCTGCTGGTCGAGGCGGACCGCATCGACGACGGCGGAAATCCGCTGCCCCGCCTTCGCGGCCACCTTGAAGAGATCGAACTCCTCGTTCTTCACGGTGCCCCAGACCGTGCTCCCGGGCGCGACGGGCATCGCGACGGCGGCCGAGTCGTTCGGTTCCACCTCCCGCACTTGGGGATGGGGATGCACGTGGAAGTGCCGAAGCTCCGACAGGCCGTCGGCGGTGCGAACCCGCATGCGATGCCCACCGAGCGGACAATCGGATGGAATCCGCAGCTTCGCCTTCGCGGCCTTCTCGCCGTCTGGCTCGAGCGAGAGCACCTCGATCCGGCGGTCCTCGAAGAAGAGTTCGGCCGGCGAATTGAGGTCGTTGCCCGTGATTCGAATCTCCAGCTCCGACCCCGGAGCACCGCCCGGGGGCTCGATCCGGTCGATCGACGAGCCCGCTGCGACGAGCCTCGCGGCGACCGAGGCCGCGGCGACGAGAGCAAAACGCAGTCGCATGGTTTTCTCCCTGGGGTCAGGCAAGGAGGTCTGCCCGGACAGCACCGCCGTCGACGATCTCGGCGGGCCGGTTGCCGGGGGCGATGAGTTCCTTGTCGGCGACGATGCCGAGGCAGTGATAGACCGTCGTCGCGAGATCCTCGACCGACAGCGGGTTGTCGGCCGGTTCCGCCGCGATCGCGTCGGATGCGCCGTAAACGTGGCCCTTCTTCACGCCGCCGCCGGCGAGCAGGATGCTGAACACCTTCGGCCAGTGGTCCCGGCCGGCGTCCTTGTTGATCTTCGGGGTTCGGCCAAACTCGCTCGACACCATCACGAGCGTGCTCTCGAGCAGCCCTCGCTGCTCGAGGTCGCGGATGAGGGCGGCGAACGCCTGGTCGAACGGCGGCAGCGTTCTGGTCATGTTGTCGCGGATCCGCTGGTGCATGTCCCAGCCACCGTAGTTGAGCGACACGAACCGCACGCCGCTCTCGACGAGCCGACGGGCGAGCAGCATCCGCTGTCCGGCATCGTTGCGGCCGTACATGTCGCGGATGCCCGCCGACTCCGCGTTGATGTCGAAGGCCGCCCTCGCCCGTTCGGAGCTGACGAGGTCGTAGGCCCGGCGATAGAACTCGTCCATCGCGCGGAGGTTGACGCTCTCTTCCATCCGTTGGAAGTGACGGCCAACGGTCTCGCGAAGCCGCTGCCGCTGCTCGAACCGCTGCGGGTCGACGCCGCCGGGCAGCGCGAGATCGCGGACGGTGAACCCCGGCGACCCGGGATCGGCGCCGAGCGTGAAGGGACCGTAGCCGCTGCCGAGGTAGCCGGCCCCGGCGTCGGCCGACGTCAGGTTGGGCACACAGACGTACGGCGGCAGGTTCTCCCGCGGACCGAGCTCATGGGCGACGACGCTGCCGAAGCTCGGGAACCGAAGCGCCGGGCTCGGCCGGTAGCCCGTGAACATGTTGTGCGTGCCACGCTCGTGGGCCGCCTCGCCGTGTGTCATCGAACGCACGATCGTGATGCGATCCACGATCTTCGCCGTCTTCTCGAGCTTCTCGTTGACGTGCACGCCCGGGATGCTCGTCTCGATCGAGCCCATGTCGCCTCGGTAGTCGATCGGCGAGAGCGGCTTGGGATCGAACGTCTCCTGCTGCGCCCAGCCGCCGGGAAGCCAGATGTGGATGACGCTCTTGGCGGTGCCTTCGAAGTTCGCGTAGTTCTTCGCGTCGGCCCGCGCCGCCTTCAGGCGGAAGAAGCCCCCGAGCGAGAGACCGAGGCCCGAGATCGCCCCGACCTCGAGAAAGCTGCGGCGTGTTGCATGCATCGCACGACCTCCGAAAGTGTCCAATCGCCGAAACGGCCGGGACCATCGATGGTGCGAAACGAGGTGGCTAGTATTATGAGCCTTCCGGGGCGTCCAAGGCAACTATCCGGATCGGCCTGCAGCCGGGGAGCTGCATGATGCATGTCAAACGTGCTGGTTCGGGGCTGCCCGTATGGCCGCGCCGGTCGT
>JBIIOJ010000163.1:0-7096 GCA_044337015.1 Pirellulales bacterium | reverse complement strand
GACGAGCCTCGCCGAGGCCGCCGCCGAAGGCTCGGGCAGACCGCCGCGAGCGGCCCATGCCTCGATGCCCGCGAAGCTCGCAGCCGCCGCCACCGCCCACGCCGCCGCGGGCACGGCCGTCGTGCCCCGCACCCGCCACGCCCCGACGCCAGCCGCGACCGCCACGACCGACGCAAGCGCAGCGACGATCGCGTGGGCGACCGCGGGTGGGAGATCTGGAAGAACGGGCATGAACAGGATTTTACTTTCGACGAATTCCACTCGCGGCTCCACCGCGGGCGTCGAAGGTGCAGGCTGGCAGTCTGCACATCGCGGCACCAGGCATTCCGCAGCGTGCCACTCTCCGGCTAAAAGGCACCGCCAAACGGGCCGGAGAACGGCACGGCCCACGACGTGGCGGCCATCACTCCGGAGGCATTGGCGCGACCGGCCACTCCTTCGATTCCGCCTCCATCGGGCGGATCCTCACGCCGCCCGCCGGCTTCTCAGCCGGTTGTCGCGGCTCTGGAATCGGCTGGGCGACCTGCTGCCGGGGAGCCTGCCGCCAACGGGTAAACCGACCCCGTTGCATCCGGATACGGTCGCTCCGTAGCGGAATCCCGGGATACGCCTCCACGGGCACCTCGAGGCTCGGCAGCCCGATCCGACTGCCGTCGCCGAAGAACGTGAACATCTCGATGGCGAAGCCGCGGTCGGCGCTCCCCACGAGCGGGATTGCCACGACGAACGCAAACACCCGGCCAACGACACTTCGATCGGACAGCCGGCGCATGAAACCATCCCCGGGGGTGCGATGGCGGGCGAACCCGCTCTGGAAGCATCGGCGTTGCCGACGCCCTCTGCTCATTCGACCCCGGCGGCCGGCGGGGTCAGGCCGTTTTTTCAAACGTCACGACCCGCACGACCGACACGACCGCACCCCGCCGACACCCTCGGCGGCCTACTTCTCGACCTTCTCGACCTTCTTGAGCTTCGCGAGGAGGTCCTCGGCGTCCCGTCGCGTCGGGAACATCTGGTCGTTGGCGAGCACCTCCTCGAGGATCTTCTGGGCACGCTGCGTGTCGCCGCGGTCGGAGAGCAGCCGCGAAACGTAGTAGGCACCGTCGGTCGTGAGCAGGTTATTCTGCGTGATCTGGGCGAGGATCTGCTCGGCGTCCTCGCGGCGGCCGAGCTTGTAGTAGACCCAGGCGAGCGTCGTGAGCGCGTTGACCTGCTGGGGCGAGTTCTTCTGGTGGAGCGCGACGTTCACTTCCGCCATCTCGAGCGCCCGCTGACGAGCCTCCTTGCTGTCGCTCTCGATGAGCACGAGCGCCAGCGAATTTCCAGCCGGAAAATTCCCGGGCGACTGGGTGTGGGCCTCGCCGAAGAGTTGCTCGGCGGTCTTGTAGTCGCGGGCCATCCGCGCCACCGCCCCACGCACGATCTTCGCGTCGATCGATTTCGGTTCGAGCTTGATGGCCTCGTCGGCCTTCGCCTTCGCCGTCTCGGTGTCGCCTTGGCCCAGATACCACTGGGCGGCCGCGAGGAGTACGGCCGGATCCTTCGGCGCCTCCTTGATGGCCGCCTCGATCAGCTTCTTCGCCGTATCGCGCTTCTTCGCCTCGTCGTAGAGCCTCGCCATCGCGAGCTCCGGCTGCACGGCGTTGTCGTCGAGCTTCTTCGCCTCGCGGAACTCGGCGAGCGCGTCCGTCGGCTTGCTGAGCTGGTAGAGCACGATGCCGAGCCGCTGGTGAGCGCTGGCGTTGTCCGGGTCGAGCGCGAGCCAGGCCCGCAACTCCTCTTCCGCCTTCGTCCACTGCTTGCGGGCCTCGGCCACGGCTGCCGTCCCGGCATGGCCGCGGATCTCGAAATCCCGCTTCCGCTTCGGATTGTCGTTGTACGCCTTCGTCAGTTCGACGGCGCGGGCGAAGAGCGTTTCGGCGTCGGTCACGCGACGCTCCTGGAAGGCGAGATCGCCGAGCATGAGGTACGACTCGGGATCGACGGCGAACTTCACGGCCGTGTCCTCGAGTTCGGCCCGGGCGGGCTGAAGCTGGTTCACGCTCAGCCAGAGTGTGGCCATCATCACGCCCGGCGGCGGCAACTTCGAATCGTTGCTCTTCACCCGCTCGAGCAAAGCGCGGCATCCATCGATGTCGCGATCACGAAAACGGTTGATCGCGTTCGTCACGTCCTGATCGCTCGCAGAATCGGACACCGCCTTGCCGATGAGCGTGCGGGCCGTCACCTGGGCCATGGCATCGCCGGCCCACGAAGCGACGATGACGACCGCGAGGGCGGCAAGCCCGCGAAATCCCGCTTCGCACCGAAGAGCACGATGACTTTTGGCGGCCGATCTGACCAGGCTCATGAGAATCTCCTGAAGCACGGGTGATTTGGCGGGCATTCATGGGAATTCGGAAATCCCAGCCCTCCGATATCCTGTAGCCTAGCGGTATTGCGGTCCGCCGCAAGAGGCCGGCCGCCGCGGTCCCCAAGCCCCGTCCCTCAAGGTGCCGAAACCGTGTTTC
Source organism: Pirellulales bacterium (assembly GCA_044337015.1). Lineage (GTDB taxonomy): Bacteria > Planctomycetota > Planctomycetia > Pirellulales > UBA1268 > UBA4655. The sequence goes on along the minus strand of JBIIOJ010000163.1, from coordinate 4,586 downwards.
TGGGAGCCGTCTTCGAACGCGAGGTCGCGATCGCCCCTCGCAGCAGGAGCTTCTACGTCGCGAGGGCCCTCTACGCCGGCCTGCTCGTGGCGATCCTGGCCACCTGCTGGCTGGTGGTGACATCCACGCAGTCGGTCGAGACGGTCGGCGATTCGGCCCGGTTCGGGGCGACCCTGCTCAAGATCCTGGCCCCCCTGCAGATGGCCCTTTCCGTGACGGTGGCAGCGATGCTCGCCGCGATCTCCGTGACCACCGAGAAGGACCGCCGCACGCTGGAGATGCTGCTCGTGAGCGACCTCACCGACCGCGAGCTCGTCGTCGGAAAGCTGGCCGGAAGCCTGCTCCAGGTCGTGCTGCTCGTCTTCTCAGCCGTGCCCGTCTTCGCCATCGCGGCAGCCTTCGGGGGGGTCACGGCCGGCCAGCTCGCGAAGCTGTTCGCCGTGACGGTCGCCGCGAGCCTGGCGGCGGCGAGCGTGGCGACGGCCGTCGCCTTCTGGAAGGAGACGACCTTCCAGGCGATCGCCATCACGGTCTTTCTGCTCGTGGCGTGGGCCGCGGCCGGCGAACTCGTGCGGGGGCTTGTCGGCGAGGAGGTGGGCCGAGGGCTGTCGCCGGCCCGGGCGGTCTTCGACGCGATCGCAGCCTCGACCGCGGCCCCGACGTCGATCCTGCGGTTTCTCGGCGTGGCGGCCGCGATCGTGCTCGTCGCGAATGCCGTCGCGATCCGGCGGGTGCGTACGTGGAACCTCGTGCGGGAGCCTTTCCGACGGCGGGAGGGCGGGACGCGGCCCGCGATCCGCACCGTCCGCGGCAATCCGATCTTCTGGAGGGAGACGTGCACCGCGGCCCATGGACGGACAATCGTGCTCGTGCGGCTGGCATGGCTGCTGCTCTTCGCCGCGGCCGTGCACGGACTGTGGCGAGAGGTCCGGAGCGATCGCCCCGATGCCGCGGCGGCGGCGGTCGCCGTCGTGCCGATGGCGGTCGCGAGCCTGCTGGCGGTGGCGGCGCTCGGCGTCACGAGCATCACCACGGAACGCGACCGCGGCTCTTTCGACCTGCTTCTTGTGAGCGACCTGACGCCGGCAGAGTTCGTCTGGGGCAAGCTGGGGGGAGTGCTCGTAGTCGCCCGAGAGATCGTGATCCTGCCGCTCGTCGCCGCGGCCGCCGTGGCCGGCCGCATCGCGACGCCGGAGCACGCCTTCGAGCTCGTCGTCGGCCTCGCCGTGCTCGTGTTCTTCTGCGCCGTGCTCGGGCTCTACGTCGGGCTTTCCCACGACCGGTCGAGGGTAGCGATCGCCGTGACGCTCGGCACCGTGGCCTTCCTCTTCGTGGGCGTCGCCACGGCGATGCGGATCATGGTCGCCTTCGCGTCGAGCTTCGAACTCCAGCTCGCCCCCTTCCTCGCGGTGATCGTCGGCGGCAGCGTGGGGCTCTACGCGGCGCTCGCAGCGCGGGTGCCCTCGGCCGCGATCGGCTGGGCGGCGGCCCTCCTCCCCTCGCTGACCTTCGTCGCCATCACGAGCTTCCTGCAGGGGCAACCGCTGCAGGTGTTCATCGTCGTGGTAGCCGCCTACGGCTTCTCGACGGCGGCGATGCTCGTGCCGAGCCTCGGCGCCTTCGACGCGATCACCGGACGATCGGGCTAGCGTCGGCGGGAACCTCCGACGGCGACGAGAGGGCGGCGAGCCGTTCCGCGATCCCCTCGGGCGGATTCCCCTTGGCCAACGCGCGGCGGTAGCAGTCAATCGCATCCTCGGGCCGGCCGAGCGCCTCCTGCGCGAGCCCAGCGAGCGCGAGCACGTTGGCCGGCGGCCCATCGACTCCGTAGTGCTCCTCGAGCACTGCAAGCGTGGAGAGGGCACGCCTCGGCCTATTGAGCCGACGGTAGACCTCGGCCGTGTCGAGCAGAACCTGCTTGTCGTCGGGATCGAGCGCGAGCGACCGCTGGAAGTCGGCGAGCGCCTCCTCCGGCCTGCCGCGGGCGAGCGCCACCTGGCCGTGGAGGTGCCAGGCGTCGGCCGACCGCGGCGAAAGCGTCACGGCGGAGCCTGCGAGCGAGTCGGCGTCGTCGAGCAGTCCGAGCTCGAGCACCATCGCCCCGGCCGCCACCGACAGCGGCACGTCACCCGGGTCGAGCCGCAACGCCTCCTTGATCTGTGCCACTGCCTGGAGCTTTTCCCCGCGCTTCCAGAGCACCTCCGCGTAGTGCCGCCTCGAATCGATGTCGGCCGGACAGCTCTTCACGGCCGTGGCGAGGAGCGTCTCGGCGCGGGAGAGATCCTGCCGGTCGACGGCAAGCAGCGCCTCGTTGGAGAGCCGCCGCGCGGCCGCCATCTCCTTGGTGACCGGGCCCTGTCGCGGAATGAGGCTGCAGCCTCCGGAAAGGCAGACCGCGATCGCAGCGACGACCGGAAATACCGTCCGCGTGGCCGATGGCATCCGCACCTCGATCCGCTGGCAGAGGCCTACCTGGCCCCTCGCTGCGCGGTGCGACACGGTAGCGAGCCGCGGCCCGCGGAACAACGGCCCAAGCGGCCATGCCAGGCCGGGAAAGAGCAGCCTATCCTGCCCCGCTTCGCCCTCTTTCAGGCCCGGCAATCGAGATTGTCGTCCCGACGAAATCGGCGTAGACCACGCCGCATGAGGAAGGATCTACCCCGCGACCGGCCGCCCCTCGGGGGATGGCTGTCGATCGCCGTCGTGCTCGCGGCGATCGGCTGCGACGTCTACGACGAACCCGTGCGTCCGGTCGCCGACCGCGACGCCGCACCAGGCTGGAACGGGCTGACCGATGGGCAGCGGCCTTACGTCGGGGGGAAACCGACCGGCATCGAGTTCGTCGAGGGCTATCCATCGGCCCTCGCCCGCGCGGAGCTCGAGCGGAAGCCGCTGTTGGTCCTGTTTCGCGCGAGCTGGTGCCGGTGGTGTGGCGAAATGACGGCGAAGGTGCTCTCGGAGCAGCAGGTCGTGCAACGATCCCGCAAGTTCATCTGTGTCGCCGTGGACGCCGACCGAGATCCGGAGATCTGCCGCACCCGCGGCGTCCGGGGCTACCCGACGATCCTCGTCCTCTCCCCCGACGGGCGGGAGATGGCCCGAGTCACCGGAAAGGTCGCGTTGAAGACGCTCGTCACCATGCTCGACGACGTCGATTCCGCGGCGGCGAGCATGGCTGCGCCGGCGACCAGGACCGTGCGGTAGGCCAGGCCTGGCGGCGCCCGGCCATGGAATCCGCTACATTCTCGGGCGACTTCACACCCCCGGCGGGCCCTTCATGCCAACACGAGGCGAGGCAGGACGAGCGAGCGAGGATTCCTTCCATCGCTACCCGTGGTACAGCCCGCGGTTCTGGCACGGCATGCCCGTCTCCGTGTGGTTCGACCTCGCGAGGGAGAACGGCTGGCGAGCCATGCCATCGCAGTGGGGAATGATGGGGACGGTGACCGCGCTCTCCGCCTTCAACTCGGTGGCCGAGCCGCTCTCGAACGCGAGATTCGGCCGGTTGCTGCGGCAGAAGCCGCTGCTGCCGCAGCCGGTGTTCATCATAGGCCACTGGCGAAGCGGCACGACTCTCCTCCACGAACTGATGATGCTCGACCCGACCTTCTCCTGCCCGAGCACGTTCCAATGCTTCGCGCCGGGGCACTTTCTGCTCACGGAGTCGGTGCTCACCCGGCTGCTCGCGGGGGTCATCCCGAAGAAGCGGCCGATGGACAACGTCGCCGCCGGATGGGACCGGCCGCAGGAGGACGAGTTTGCCCTCATGAACATGGGCGCTCCCTCGCCCTACCGCCGCATGGCCTTCCCCGCCAACGCCTCCGACCGGCCCTACGCCCTCGATCTCCGCACCCTGACGGAGGCGGAACTCGCGAAGTGGAAGCAGACGATGGAGCGGTTCCTGCGGATGCTCGCGATCCGCGATCCCCGCCGGCCCGTCCTCAAGAGCCCGCCGCACACCGCACGGGTGGGCGTGCTTGCGGAGATGTTCCCCGGGGCGAAGTTCCTCCACATCGTGCGGGATCCGTTCGTGGTGTTCCCATCGACCGTGCGGCTCTGGAAATCGCTCCATGCCGTGCAGTCGTTCCAGAAGGACGCGGACGACGCGACCGAGCGATACGTCTTCAACGCCTTCGACGAGATGTACGCCGCCTTCGAACGCGACCGGCCGCTCGTCGAGCCCGACCGGCTCCACGAGCTCAAGTACGAGGATCTCGTCTCCGACCCGGTCGCGAGCCTCGCGGCCGCCTACGAGGCCCTCGATCTCGGCGACTTTTCGAGGGTGAGAAAGCCCCTCGAGGACCACGCCCGCTCGATGAAGCGGTACCAGACGAACCGCTACACGCTCGACGCGGAGAAGATCGAAAAGGTCGCCTCCCGCTGGAAGCCCTTCATCGACCGCTACGGCTACAAGGTGCCGGAAGCCGATGAAGTCTGCCCGGCGTAGCAGTCTGCAGGTGCTCCGTCACGAACCCGACTGCATGATGCCGAAATCGCTTGCGGGAGGGAAGCCGCTCCGGGACATTTGATTGACGCCGCATTGCCGCCGGGGGAGCGGACGCATCGTCGCTACGGTGAGGATACAC
>JBIIOJ010000162.1:0-7099 GCA_044337015.1 Pirellulales bacterium | reverse complement strand
CACCGTCTACGTGCTCGGGCATCTCGTGCCGCTGATCGTCCAGTCGAGCGTCGGAAAGTTCGCGATCGTGAGGTTCTTCGGCCGGCTCTTCGCGACGATCCTGCCGGTGCTCGACCATTTCACGATCGAGGCGGCCGTGATGGGCGGCGTGGCCGTCCCGTGGATCTATCTCGCCTGGGCCGGCCTCTACGCCGCGATCTACTGCGCGGTCGTGCTCCTCGTGGGGCTCATCCTCTTCCAGCACCGCGATCTCGCCTGAACGGCCGATCGGGGCGACGGGTCACCGCACGACACTTTCACCGCACGATGCCGGTGCGGCCCACGACGCCGAGCGAGCCCAGTCCATCGAAGGAGGACGCGGCCGGCGCCCAGATCCGCTGCTCCGGCGAGCCGGCGGTCTCGGCCTGCGCCTTCCCATCAACGAAGAAGGTCAGCCCGCCCGGAAACGCACGCTCGAACCGCGGGCCGAGTTCGACGCCGATCAGGCGGGTCTGCTCCGCATACCGCATGCTCGTGCGGACCGCGAGTTCCGCGCGGCCGTAGCTTCCCTCGGTGGCGACCTTCACGCCGCCGATCCACTTCGCCGGACCGGACTGGATCGTCCCCGGGTCGGCGTCGATGCCGGCCGAGACGTCGATGCCGGAGACCGTGCTTCCGACCATGGCGTTGAGCGGCACCGGCACCGTCGCGTCACCCGCGAGCTTCGAGCCGGTTCCACGGGTCATCCTTCCCGGCCCGGAGACCGCCATGTCGAGCGCCCAGGCTTCCTGCTCGACCGACGTCGCGTCCAAGGCACGCAGCTGCGATGCGATCGAATCGACCCCTTGGAAGCCCTCGAGAGAGAGCCCTTCGAACGGAATCCGGGGCTCGAGGCTGACTGCCCCTTCCGGCGAGGACGCCTGCCGATCCGTCGGGCTCGTGCCGCTCGCCGGCGCGGCGAGCAGGGACGCAAGCAGAAGAGCGAAGGCGATCGGCCCCCGCTCCACACGCTGGATTCTTCTCTGGTGCATGTGAAATCTCCACGATCGCGACGGACGTCCCTTCCGGGAGCATCGCCTTCCAGTGTGGTCGTCGCTTCCAGACCTCGGCCGCGAGCGGCGGCCCGACAATCCGCACGGCCCTCAGGCCGCGCGGCGCCTCGGAGGGTCGACGACCCGTCCAGTATCGCGGGTCGACGGCACGACCCCGTCGAGCCGCACGACCGTCAGGCTTTCAACGACCTGCAGGGCCACTTCGAGCGCCTCCATCCCGGAGGCGGCGTCGACGAGCGGTCTCTCGCGGGTCGTCACGGCGCGGAGAAAGTCGTCGTGCTCGGAGGCGATCGCGTTGCCCTGAGGGAGATCCTCGGTCGCCCGCGGCAGCACCGTCTCGAAGAAGCACTCCTTGAGACGATCCCGCTCCGCTGGTGTGACGCCCGCGGCGACGAACTCGCCCGACGCGACCTCCGCCGACGGCGTCACGGTATCGACCCGCTTCGTCTGGAAGTCGACCGTCACGAGCCCCGACCGGCCCCAGAGCGTCATCGAGCGGTCCACCGCGGGATGGATGCGGGAGGCCGTGAGGTCCGCGACGAATCCGGAGTCGAACCGCAGGTGCGCCCGCACGGCGTCCTCGTGCCCGCCGGTGGCGGCGACGGCCGTGCCGTGCACGTCGACGAGACGGCCGGGCCGGAGCGAGAGGACGAGGTCGATGTCGTGGATCATGAGGTCGAGCACCACGCCCACGTCGAGCGAGCGAAAGGTGAACGGGGCGCGACGGTGCGCCTCGACGGCGACCGGCGAACCGACCCTCGCGACGGCGACCGCCCAGGCCGGATTGAACCGCTCCACGTGGCCGACCGCCACGACGCGTCCGTTGCGGTCCGCCGTGGCGACGATCCGCTCGGCCTCGAGCCGGCTCGACGCGACCGGCTTCTCGACGAGCAGGTCGATGCCGGCCTCGAGGAGCGGCACGGCCGAGTCTGCATGGAGGTCGGTCGGCGAGGCGACCACCGCCGCGTCGACGAGCCCCCGCAGTTCCGACGGCGCAGCGAGGCCCCGGCAGCCGTGGGCGGCGGCGACGCGATCCCTTGCAGCGAGCGACGGATCGACCACCGCGACGAGTTCCGCGTCCTCCCGCGCGGCGAGCAGCCTCGCGTGGATCGTCCCGAGATGCCCGCAGCCCACCACCGCGACCTTCAACCGACTCATGCGACCCTCCTTCGATCGAGCGCTCGACCGTGACGACCGTTCTTCTGACGTGCGGCGAACTCGAGCACTTGCTCGACGGGCGGCACGCACATTCCCTTCGAGGCGAGGATCTCCCGGGCGGCCTCCAGCCCGACCTTCGCCCGGTAGAGCAGGCGGTGCGCCTCCCCGAGCGAAGCGACCCAATTCTCCTCGACGCCGTTGCGGCGGAGCGCGACGACGTTCACGCACCGCGGGCGGGCGGGCATCCCCTCGCACAGCATGTATGGCGGAATGTCGTGGAGCACGCGGCTCAGGCCGGCGACGAACGACCAGCCGCCGATCGTCGCCCAGTGATGGACGGCGACTCCGCCCGAGAGCGACGCGTAAGACTCGACCCGCACATGCCCTCCGAGGAGCACGCCGTTGGCCATGATCACGTGGTCGCCGACGCGGCAGTCGTGCGCGACGTGCGAAGCGGCCATCAGGAAGTTGTCGCTGCCGACCACCGTCTCGCCGGTCTCCTTCTCGGTGGCCCGATTGATCGTGACACCCTCGCGAATCGTGTTACGGTCGCCGATGACGACGCGGGTTCGGCTGCCCTGGTAGCTCACGTCCTGCGGCTCGCCGCCGATCACGCAGTTCGCGTGAAACCGGTTTCCCTCGCCGATCCGCACGTCGCCTAGAATCGTCACGTTGTTGTCGAGGCGGGTGCCCCGGCCGATCGTGGCCCGGCCCGAGACGACGCAGTAGGGCCCGATCCGCACGTCGTCGGCGATCTGGGCGCCGGGCTCGATGATCGCGGAGGGCGAGATCAGGGGCGGAAGCCGCAGCGTCTCCGGGCTCTCGTCCCCAATCGCTTCCGGCAGGTCGAGGGGCTTCATGCCGACCTCCTCCTCGCCGTGCCACGCACGCCCGACACCGCGACTCCGCGGGCCGACGCGAGGGCCAGGACACGGGCGACCGCCATGGCATTGAGCCTGTGGCCGCTCCGCGAGGAACGGACGGAGGCGTGGATAGGCCGGCCCGCGAGCGAGAGATCGCCGACGACGTCGAGCGCCTTGTGCCTGGCGCACTCGTCGGGCCAGCGGAGCGAGTTGCCCAGCGGCCCTTCCGGACCGAACACGAGGAGGTCGGAGAATTCGACGTGCAGGCCCCGGCCGCTCGCCCGCAGCCTCTCGGCGTCCTGCACGCCCAGGAAGGTCCGCGCGCCGGCGAGTTCCATGCGATAAGCATCGGGCGTGACGTCCACGGCACACCGCTGCCTTCCGATCGGACCATCCCCGTAGTCGAGCAGGTATTCGACGGAGAGCCCGTCGAACCGCGGGGGCGAAAGCTCCACCCACCCGCGGCCATCCTCGACGCGGATCTCGCGATCGACGACGATCGGCTCGCAGGGAGCCCCGACTTCCTCGAACCCGACCGAGTCGATCGCCTCCACGAACGCCCGCGATGAGCCGTCGAGCCCGGGCAGCTCGGCCGCCTCGACCGACACCTCGCAGCAATCGATCCCGAGCCCGGCCAGCGCGCTGAGCACGTGCTCCACCATCTCGACCCTGGCGGCACCGGCCGCGAGATTCGTGCGGGCCTCGGCATCCACTCGTCGATCGAGCCTCGCCGGAATCCGCACGGAGGGATCGAGATCCCTCCGGACGAACACGACCCCGGCGGCCGCCGGTGCGGGCCGGAGCTCCACCCGGTTCCGCACGCCGCTCCAGTAGCCCGCCCCCTCGACGACCACCGGCCGACGAAGCGTCCTCTGCGGCCGCGGAATACCGGATTGCAGCATCGACTCGACTCCCTCCCTGCGGTCCGTGACCGACCGACGGCTAACGGCGAGGCTGGCCGGCGGCGGGCTGGGCCGCGACGCCTGCCTGGGTGTTGAGCATCTTGAGGATGTCGACCGTGATGTCGATGCCGGGCTCGAGATACACGATCGGCTTCGTGATGCTCCGCAGGATCTGGTTGCGATCGGATCCGTCGACCGACTCGCCGTCGAAGCGGTGCACGACGGCGATCCGGTGCTGCTTTGCGAACTGCTCCACGGCCTTCTCGATCTCCGTGTAGACCTGCAGGTAGACCTTCGCCTCGCGATCCATGAAGTCCTTCTTCTGGAGCTGCGCCGTGACGTTGAAATCGCCCTGTGCCTTCGCGATCTCGGCCTCGAGCTTCTTGTACTCGGGCGTGCCGACGTTGAAGCCCTTGAGCTGCTCGACGAGTCCGTTGACCCTGTCTCGCTCCGCCTTGAGGCTGTTCTCGGCCGCCATCACCTCATCCTTCATCTTGTCCATCATCGCCTTGAACTTGGCGTGGTTCTTGAAGATGTAGCCGACGTCGATGACGGCCACATGCGTCGGCGGACCGGACGGGGCGGCGGCCTGCCCGAACGCGGGACCGCACGAAATGACCATCGACACGGCGGCCGCAGCCACGAGAAGACAGAGCTGTCGCTTCACGGAACGCACTCCTTGCTAGCGTGCTTGCTCGCCACGCCGTGGGGCGGGGCGGACATTGGTGCCGGTCGACCTGCGCCGCCATCCGTGGCCGGCGCTCAGGGGTCTCGAGGCGGCGGGATTCTGTCAGCCCCACCGACCCCGCTCAAGGCCAAAAAAGACGGACGAACGAGGGTTTTTCACGGAAACGGCCTCACTTCGGGGCCGCGAGCGTCACCTCGAGGCTCACCTCCGCCCCGTCGCGGAGCACGACGACCGGAACGGTGTCGCCCGCCTTGTGCTTGCGGAGGGCGCTGTCGAAATCCTCGAGCCCGGTGATGGCGCTCTCGCCGATCCGCACGATCACGTCCCCGGCCGCGAGGCCGCCGCGGGAGGCAGGGGAATCCTTCGCGACGCCCGAGATCGCGTAGCCCTTCTGCGGTTTCCCGAAATCGGGAATGCTGCCGAAGTAGGGCCTGTCGCCTCCCCGGGCGAACTGCTTCGAGGCGATCTCCACGTAGGCGGGACGATCCTCGGCCGCCGCGAGCGCCGCGACGAGTTCGACCACGAGGTCCGTGATCCGGACCATGCCGTCGTAATTGATCTTGTCGGCGGTGTCGCTCGGGCGGTGGTAGTCGCCGTGGGAACCGGTGAAGAGGTGGAGCACCGGGATCTTCTTCGCATAGAAGCTCGCGTGGTCGCTCGGACCGAAGCCACCGGGCTCCTTCGCGCCGGTAAGGGAATGCACGGCAAGGAGCCGGTCGACGAGCTGCTCGAGTCCGGAGCCCGTTCCCGTGCCGTGCACGACGAGCTTCTCCTGGTCGAGCCGCCCGACCATGTCGAGGTTGACCATCGCCACGATGTTCGCCAGGGGAACGGTCGGGTTGGCCGTGAAATGACCGCTTCCGAGCAGCCCCCGCTCCTCCCCCGAAAATGCGACGAAGAGGATCGTCCGAGACGGCGGACCGGCCTTCGCCAGCCGCCGGGCGGCCTCGAGAAGCATCGCCGTGCCGCTGGCGTTGTCGTCGGCCCCGTGGTGGATCGCGTGCTCGCCGGGGGCCGCGGAGTTCGAGCCGCCGTAGCCGAGGTGGTCGTAATGCGCCCCGAGCACGACCACCTCGGATGCGTGCGGCCCCTTGCCGGGAAGCACAGCGATCACATTGCGGCCGACCGTCTCGGTCCGCTCGATCGCCACGCGGCCGCGGATCCGCCAGCCGGCGAGCAGCCCGCTGGCCGGAGCGAAGCGGTCGTCGATCTCCTTCTCAACCTCCTCGAGGCTTCTCGAGATGGCCTCCTTGAAGATCGGATCGATAGCAGCCCGGCGGACCTGGAGCACCGGCATAGTGCGGCGGTCGGAACCATCGCCGGCCCGATTGAACGCCATGAGCGCATCCTCGTCGAAGTCGCTCCCCGCACCGCCGCTCTCGACGCCGTGGGCCGCCGCGGCCTTGCGCATCCGCTCCACGCCGATGAAGTCGTTTACGAACACCACACCCCCCGCCTCGTGCTCCGAGGCGTTGGCGATCTTGCGGGAAAGCGCGGCGTACTGCGAGTCCTGGTTTCCCTCGAACGCGCTCGCCGGGTCGTCCTGCCGCGGCTCGTGCCGCAGGACCACGACCGCCTTCCCCTTCGGATCGACCGAGGCGTAGTCGTCGTAGCGTTCCTTCGGCGCGGTGATGCCGTAGCCGGCGAAGAGGAGCGGCAGGTCGAACTCGCCCCCACCGCCCGCCGCCAGCGGCGTGTAATCGCGGCCCATCTCGAGCCGAACGAGCTTCGAGCTCCCGTCGGCCGCCGCGGGCCCCACGAGCTCGGCCCGGTTCTCCGAGGCAGGCCCGAGCTTCGCCTCGAGCGTCATTGCGAACGACTGGAACGGCGCGTCTCCGACGACGTTCACGTCGAGCCCGGCCTCGCGAAACCCGTCCGCCACCCAGTCGGCTGCCCGGTCGATCCCCTTCGTGCCCGGGCCCCGCCCCTCCATGTCGGGCGAGGCGAGGTATTCGACCGCCTTGCGAAGCCGCTCCCGCACATCGTTTGCCGAGGCCGCGTCTTCGCCGCGGACCCGGACGCCGACCGCCACGAGCACGGACACTGCAACCAGCAAGTTCACGGACGAGCGTTTCACAAGATACTCCTCGGGGCGACCCCCTTATTGTAGCCGTGAGCCCGGTGAAGTGGCCTCGATCGGTACTTCTGAAGCATGCCGCATTGCCGCCGGGGTAGCGGACGCATCGTCGCTACGGTGAGGATACACCTGATGCTCCTCAACGTCCGCTACCCCGGCGTTCAGCATCAGAGTGCCTGTGTGACGCATTCAGTGCAACGTTTGACCGGTTCGGGGCTGCCCGTGCCCAGGCACTACGAGTTGACTGCGAGGGGTTGCCCGTGTGCCCGAGACGGCGTATGCAGACAAGCGAAGCAAGGATTGCGCAGCGAAGTCTGCATCCGAGCGAGCGGAGCACAGGATGTGCGCAGCGAGCGTCCGGCGAGCGGCATACGGGCAGC
>JBIIOJ010000161.1:0-7118 GCA_044337015.1 Pirellulales bacterium | reverse complement strand
GTCGGGCGAGCGGCACACGGGCAGTCCCGAACCCGCAGCGAGCGTCCGCCGACGGTCGTGCGACAACGCCCGGCTCGTGCCTACTTGATGACCGTGCCGGTCGACTCGGCGCGGCTCGCCATCTCGGCGTAGGCCTTCGACTGCTCGGCGTCGCCCTGCTCGGCGTACATCGTCGAGAGGTTGCCGTAGGCGACCGCGAGCGCCCGCTCGTCGAGCTGCTTTCGTTCGACCGCGTCGACCATGCACTCGACTCCGAGCCGGCTGAGCGTGACGGCCTCGGGCCGCTTCTCGACCTGCCAGTACGAGATCGCCATGCTCACGTACGACTCGCCGAGCCGGCCGAGGTCGCCGGTCCGCTCGAAGGAAGGGTTCTCCTTCCAGAGTGGCACGGTCTTGTCGAACCAGGTTACGGCCGTCGCGTGGTCGCCGTTCTGGAGGCTGTGGAGGATGCCGATGCGGAAGTAGAGGTCGCCGAGCATCCGCTGCTCCCGCGGGGTGAGCTGCCGCAACTGGCTGCCCCCCTCGAGGTACGCGGCCGTGAGCGTCGCGTTCCCGAGCAGGTCGTCGGCTTCGCCACGGTTCTGGGCGGCCGTGAGGGCGAGGTTGAGCGTCTGGCCGACCTGCCAGTCGATCTGCCGCCGCCGCCATGGATCGGCGACCCGCTCGCCGAGCCTGCTGCGGGCGTCCATCGCCCGCTTCACCCACGGAACCGTCTCGGCGACGTCGTTCGACTTCGCCGCGACCGCGAGCACACCCTCGCACAACCGCAGTTCGACCATGTCGGTCGTTCCGACCTCGCTGCCGAGCTTCTTCGCGAATCCCTCGCTCCGCTCGATCCACTTCGGGAGCACGCGTGCCTTCTGCTGCCAGCTGCCGCTCGCGATGGCGAGGGCCGTGCCGAGATGGCTGTCGAGCTGCAGGTCGAGCGCGGCACGGCGGACTGCCTGCGACTTCGCGGTCGTCAGCGGCGCGGAGAGCTTGATCGCCTTGCCGAAATGGGTGACGGCCTTCTCATGGTCGGGCGAGGATTGCGCGAGCTCGAGCCGTCCGAGCAGTCGCTCCGCCTGCGCCGTGACGAGCGGCGGGTTGTTCTTCCTGGCGAGGAGCTTTTCCACCCGATCGCGCGCATCTTCGACGCGGTCGAGCGCGAGAAGAATGGACGCGAGCTTCACCTGCGTCCAGCTGTCGGCCGGATCGAGCCGTGACGCCGCCTCGCCGACCTCGGCCGCCTGCCGCCACTTGCCCTGGTCGGCGAGAATGACCATCAGGAGCCTATGGGCCCGGACGTGGGACGGGTCGATCTTGACCGCGTACTGGAGGTCGGCGAGCGAGTTGGCCGCGCTCACTTCCAGGTCGGACTCGGCCCGGAGCACGAACGACTCCGCGTCGAGCGGTTCGAGCATCACGGCCACCGCGGCGTGGGTGCCCGGCGTGACGCTGAAGACCACGCCTCGCTCCGGGAAGGCCTCGCCGATCGACACGCCGTTTTCGTCGAGCACCGTGACGGTACGCAGGTCGGAGATTTCGAGCTGTCGCGAGAGTTCCGCAACGGGCACCGGTTGGTTGAGCCGTATGAAGATGGAGGAGACCGTGTCGCCTTCGAGCACGACCTCGACCCGCTCGAAGGGCTCGACCTTCCAGAACAGTCCGTTGGAGCCGTCCTCCCGGGTGAAGGCCTCGCCCTCGCCCCAGCCCGCGAGCAGTTCCTCGCGGGTGCTCTTCCCCGGCAACACGCCGCGGAAGCTCGCGGGATCGATGGCGAGCGTCGGCGTGTCCTCCGGAACGATGTGGGCCTCCTCGTCCTCCTCCGCGTCTGTTTCCGCGACGGTGGGCTGACCGGTCGATGCCGGGCTCGGCGACGGGACTGCTTCGGCCGCGTCGTCATCGCCGGTCGCTTCGGCCGGTTTGGCCGCTACCGTATCGGACGAAGTGGGTGAAGGCTTGGGAAGGGGCTGCGAAGGCGGTGCGGCGATCGGCTTGGGCGCCGAGGCGGTCCGCGGCATCGGCTCGCGGCGCAGCACGCTCGCCTCCGGGCCGAGCGGGGCGCGGTTCGGCGACGGCGTCACGTCGTCGGGGCCCGCTTCGGTGAGCGGTTCGGCGGCCGCCTCGACCTCGGCCGCGGCGGTTTCGTCCTGCCCGGCGAGGTCGCCCCAGCCGGCTACGGGAGTGGCGTAGCCGTCGACCGCGGTCGCGGCGCGGGATCGCAGAAGGGTGAGGCCCGGCCTGCCGGCCGTCGCGGCGGCGACGTCGCCGGGTATGCCCAGTTCAGCCGCTGCCTCGGGCGTGATGAGCGACGGCGATCGCCTGTCCGAGGTGGTCTGCGGTTCGGAGCGAGTCTGCATTGCGGTGGCATCCGGCCGCGGCGGCATCGCCTGGGGGCCTGTCGGAATCGCGATGCGGCGAGGCTCGGAGGACTCCCCGAGCGTCTCGATCCACCTCGGTAACCGCATCAGCGTTCGCGGCGCGGAATCCTCGGCTCCTGCGATCCGGCAGGCGGCCAGGCAGAGGGCCGTCGCAGTGCATGCAGCGAAGGCGGAGCGAACGCTCCGCATGGACCGTTGGCGTGACACGGCTTTTTCTCCTTGCTTCTCGTCGGGGAACGACGGAGGACACTAGGCCTCGCCGACGTCGCGGTCCATACCATCTCTGCCGGCTTTCCAGGCTCCGGCTACACTGACAGTCGTGCTCACCGAAGACTCCCCCAAGCCCCCCATGTCGCCCCGCCATGCCGTCGTCGTCGGAGGTGGTTTGGCGGGACTTGCTGCGGCAGAATCGCTGCGTGACAGAGGCTGGCGGGTCATGCTGCTCGAACCATCAGGAAGGTGCGGGGGCGTGATCGAGACCGTCTCGAGGGACGGCTGGCTCGTGGAGCGATCGGCGGACAGCTTCCTCGCGGCCCGTCCCGAGGCCGTGGAACTCGTCGGGCGTCTTGGCCTGTCGGCGAGCCTCGTCGGCATCCGGCCCGAGGTGCGGCGGGCACTCGTCTGCCGCGGTGGCCGACTGCACCCCGTGCCCGCCGGCTTTCGTCTCATGGCGCCCGGCCGCGTGTGGAGCGTCCTGTCGACGCCGCTGTTGTCGCTGCGAGGACGGCTGCGGGTCTTGCTCGAGCGGTTCGTGCCGAGGCGACGTGGCGGAGACGCCGGGAGTGACGAAAGCCTCCGGGAGTTCGCCGTACGGCGGCTCGGCAGCGAAGCGTTCGAGCGGCTCGTGCATCCGCTGGTGTCGGGCATCTGGACGGCCGATCCCGGTAGGTTGAGCATGGCGGCCGCCTGCGAGGAGTTTCTCGCGATGGAGCGGCGTCACGGCAGCCTCTGGGCGGGTGAGGCGGCACGGCTCCGCGGCGGGAAAGCCACCGCGAACGACCTTGCGGCTGGAGCGAGGTATGGCCAGTTCGTGACGCTCGCCGAGGGGATGGAGACGCTGCCATCCCGGCTTGCCGGGAGGCTCGTCGAGACCGGAGTGGAAATCCGCAGCGTCGGCGCGGAAAGGCTGTCGCGGCGAGACGGGGGCGGCTGGTCGGTCGAGACGTCCGATGGCGGAGCGATCGCCACCGACGGCGTCGTGGTGGCCGCTCCCGCGGCCGTGGCGTCGCGGCTCGTGGCTGCGGTCGACTCGCCGCTCGCAGCCGAACTCGCGGGAATCGAGTACGCCGGTTCGGCCGTCGTGTCGCTCGGGTTCGCGAGGGAAGACATCGCCCACCCGCTCGATGCGGCGGGGGTGGTCGTGCCGAGGGCCGAGGGCCGCCGGATCCTCGCCGTAAGCTTCTCGAGCTCGAAGTTCCCCGGGAGGGCGCCCGAAGGCATGGTCCTCATGCGGTCGTTCGTGGGAGGCGCGCTCGACCCGGCCGCGGCGCGGCTCGCTGACTGTGAACTCGAGTCGATCGTGATGGACGATCTGCGGAGCCTGCTGGGCGTCCGCGGCAGCCCGCGGCTCGTGCAGATCGATCGCTGGGCGGGCGCGATGCCCCAGTATCACCTCGGCCATCTCGATCGGCTCGCGCGGATCGACGCCCGTCTGGCAGGGCTTTCCGGACTGGCGCTCGCCGGGGCCGCCTACCGGGGCGTCGGCATCCCGCAGGTCATCCTATCGGGCCGCATGGCGGCATTGCGGCTCTGAGACGGAATTGCGGCTCTGAGCCGCATTGATGCCGCAGTGATCGTGATCACTTCTTCTTGGCGGCGGGCGCGGCAGCCTTCCCAGCGGCGGCGGGAGTGGATGCTGCAGCTCCTTCGGCACCCTCTTCCTTGGCCTTCTTCTTTTTCTTCATGACCATCTTCTGGACACGAACCTTCGGAAGACCGAGTGGGCTGCGACCCTCTGCGAAGCGATCCTGCTCCTTGAGGCGGGCGATCCGCTCCGCCCGCGTCAGCACGCCGCGCACCTGCGAGCCGCCCTTGCGGACGCGAAGACTCTTGTCCATCGTCATGTTCGAAATCCTCCGGGCAACGCCGGCGTCGGGATCGGCCGGCCAAAATGTCGAGCCGGTATGGTAGGTGCGAACCGGGGGCCGTTCAAGCCTCGTGAGCGGCTGGGCCAAACGGCGGGTCCGTGGCCGCCACGGTCGGAGCAGGGGCCTCTCGCCGCGACGCCGATCAGAGCTTCACGCCGGCGATCATGGCGAGAAAGCGTTCCATCGTCGCCGGCCGCTTCTCGGGGTCGGCGGCGATGCAGGCCATGATCGCGGCAGCGAGCGGCTCCGGGATGTCGGCCCATTTCGTGCGGATATCGGCGGGGGGCGAATCGTGCGCGAGGGCCGCGTTGGCGGCGGTGTTCCCCGAGGGCTTCGGCCACGGGTGGTCGAGCGTGCAGATCTCGTAGGCGGTCACTCCGAACGAGAAGACGTCGAGCCGCCTGTCAGCCTGCCGACGTCGCACGACCTCTGGCGCCATGTGGGTGGGCGTGCCGATCCGGTTGCCGGGCTGGAGAAACACCGGCTTGTCGGGCACGGTGAGGCCGAAGTCGATCAGCACGAGCCGGCCCCCGGGCTCGAGCACGAAGTTTCTCGGGCAGATGTCGCGGTGCACGAACCCGGCATTGTGCACCGTCTCGATGGAGCGGGCGGCCTGGCGGACGAGATCGAGCCGTTGCGCCGGGGAGAGCGGCTTGCCGGCCGCGAGGATCGCCTGAAGCCCGATGCCCTCGATGAACTCGAGCACGACGTACTTTCGGTCGTCGGCCGCCACGCCCCACCGCAGCGTCTTGACGATGTTGGGGCCGAGGATCTTCGAGCCGATCTCCCCCTCCGAGGGCTTGTCGAGCCCCCGGTACCGCGACTCGACCGGCTCGGCCTTCTTCGGATCGATCACCTTGAGGCCGATGACCTCGCCCGTCTTGACGTCCTTCGCCTTGTAGAAGGTCGACATCGTTCCGGAGACGGCTTCCCGCAGCTTCTCATAGCGCGACAGATCGACACGGCCCGACTCCCGGCCGCCACCCCCGAGGATTCCCTTCAGCGAATCGAGCAGTCCCATGCGTTTGTTCCGACGACGACCGAGGCGACGGTTTTAGGCCTTCTTCAGTTCGACTAGCTCCGCGTGAGCCGCGGCGAGCTCTTTTTCAAACCTGGGCACGTCGGCGGGGTCGTCGGGCTGCTTCTTCGCGCCGGCAAGCTGCTGCTGGAGTTTCTGGATCTTCTGCTGGAGGACTTCGATCCGTTTCTTGTGTTTCTTGTCCATCGGATGATCCTAATCGGGGACGGGGGCTACGGTGCGGAGGCTGGCTCGCGGAATACGGAACCGGCAGATTCATCCCTGTAGCGGTCGTCCACCTTCTCCTCGGTCTTCTGCTGGATCGACACCCCGCCGCCACCGAGGTTCTCGCCGGTATGACGCGTCCGCATCCACCCTGAGAGCAGCACGACCGCGATCGCAAGCAGGAGCGTGAGCGAGAGCCATCTGGACCTGTTGTCCCGCACCCACTGGGTGCCCCGCCCGCGGCCCACGAGCGCGCTGGCGAAGTAGAACACCACCATCGAGAGGAGGAACTTGACGCCGAAGAGGAGATGGTAGTTCTCCCGCTTCATCCACTGCCCGCCGGCCCAGCCCTCCTCCTTCACGCGGCCGTTGAAGAGGAGAAAGTTGACGAGACCGGTCACGAGCAGCAGCGTGATCGCGACGATGACCCACGGCAGCCAGCTCCGGCGGATCGACTCGTGGATTTTCGCCTGCGAGTCGGCATCGATGCCCTTGAGCCCCGGCAGCAGGCCGAACCGGGCGAAGAACAGTCCACCGACCGCGACGATGGCTGCGAGGATGTGGCCCCAGCGGAGGGCGACGAGATGGAGGTCGGACGTGTCGAATGGCATGAAGGGCCTCCCTGGTTCGTGGACGGGCGTCGCGTCCGATCCTAGTGGAAAACCCCGCACTATCAAACGGTATGGCCTGCGGCGGGCCAACGGTCGCGCTGCCGGCAGGCGGGATCGGTAGAATCCGGGGATGGAAGACTTCGCCGACGGGTGGCAGCTGCCGGGAGAGCGGCTGCACGAACGATGGATGCGGCTGGCGCTCGACGAGGCCAGGGTCGCCGCCGAGGAGGACGAGGTGCCCGTGGGGGCGGTGATCGTGGCGGCCGGCCGCGTGGTCGCAAGCGCCCACAACCAGCGGGAGCAATTGCAGGACCCGACCGCCCACGCCGAGATGATCGCGCTGACACAGGCGGCGAGCAACCTCGGCTCGTGGCGGCTCGAGAACGCGGTGCTTTACGTCACGCTCGAGCCCTGCCCGATGTGCGCTGGCGCGATCCTGCAGGCCCGCGTGCCGGTCGTCGTGTGGGGCGCGGCCGACCCGAAGGCGGGCGCCGTCGAGACGCTCTACCGGCTGTTCGAAGATTCCCGGCTCAATCACCGCGTCGAGCACGTCGGCCACGTCCTCGCCGAAGAGTGCGGCCGCCTCCTGACCGACTTCTTCCGCAAGCGGCGGTGAACGCCGTGGGGGCGGTCCCGAACGAGCAGCGAAGAGAAGACTGCATGACACCGCATTGGTTATGCTGGAGCGGAATCCGCTCCGGCCGCTCAGCATCAAAGCGACTCTCCTGGGCATTTGATGGACACCGCATTGCCGCCGGGGGAGCGGACGCATCGTCGCTACGGTGAGGATACACCTGATGCTCCTCAACGTCCG
>JBIIOJ010000160.1:0-7121 GCA_044337015.1 Pirellulales bacterium | reverse complement strand
GAGATCGGCCATGGGTTCGACACGATCGGCGACGTCCTCACGCTCTCGCCGCTCTTGCTCGAACGCTACCTCGACGCCGCGGAGGCCGTGATGGAACGGGCCATTCCCGCGACGACGCCGCCGGTGGTGAAGCGATCGCGGGCGCCGCAGTTCACGGAGCCGGCCAGCCCCGGCGTGCCACGTCTGATCGTCGGCGGCTACCGCCGGATGACGACCGCGGGCACCGAGTCGATCGAGCTCGGCCCGATCAACAGCCCCTTCGAATGGGTCGCCGACGGCGAGTATGAGTTTCGCACGAAGGCGTATGCGGATCCCGACGCGTCCGGACCGGTGCGGGTGACGATCCTGCTCGCCGGCAAGCAGCTGCCAGCCCCCACTGCGGCCGACGCGCTCGATCGGCTCTCGGGCAACGTGCCGCGGCCCGCCCGCGTGCTCCAGTCGTTCGTGATCACGGGCACCTCGCGGGAGTCGGCCGATGCGATCACGCTCCGGCTCCCTCCCCTACCCGGCCGCGAGCGAATTCTCATCGCGCTCGAGAAGCCCGCCGCCGACGCCCCACCCACCGCCGTGTTCGTCGGCGGCTTCGAACTCGCCGGCCCCCTCGACCCGCGTCCCACGACGCAAAAACGGCTTTTGGCCTGCGATCCGAAGCGATCGCGGGAGGAACAGACCCGCGAGGTGCTCGGGCGGTTCCTGCGGCGGGCCTTCCGCCGCAGCCTCGATTCCGGCGAGCTCGACCGTCACGCGGCGGTCGTCGAAGCGGCCATGAAGGAGGGCCGTGGCTGGCACGAGGGCGTGCAGCTCGCCATGCAGGCGGCGCTCTGCTCGCCGAAGTTCCTCTTCCACGTGGAGTTCGACGATCGTCCCGATGCGAAAGAGGTCCGGCCGCTGGACGAGTTCCAGCTCGCCTCCCGGCTCTCCTACTTCCTCTGGAGCACGATGCCCGACGACGAACTGATCGAGCTGGCCGAACGCGGGCAGCTTGCGACCGGCATCGAGGGGCAGGTTCGCCGAATGCTGGCCGATCCGCGGGCCGACGCCCTCGTGACCAGCTTTGCGATGCAGTGGCTCCAGCTGAAGCGGATCGAATTCATCTCGCCCGACGGCGGCCTCTTTCCGACGTTCGACAACGCGCTTCGGACCGCGATGCTCCGCGAGACCGAGCTCTTCGTCGGGAGCATCTTCCGGGAGGACCGCAGCGTGCTCGAGCTGATCGACGCCGGCTCCACGTTCGTCAACGGGCCGCTCGCGAAACACTACGGACTCGAAGCCGCCTACCGCGCCGCGGGCGGCACGGGCAAGGACTTCCGCCGCGTCCCCTGCGCCGACCGCACCCGCGGCGGGCTCCTCTCGCAGGCTGGCATTCTCACGGCGACCTCGAATCCCACCCGCACCTCGCCGGTGAAGCGCGGCCGCTGGGTGCTCGAGCAACTGCTCGGCGAGCCTCCACCACCGCCGCCGCCGAACGTGCCGGAACTGGCGGATGACGAGGCCGCGTCGGCGACCGCCTCGCTGCGGGAGCGGATGGAGGTGCATCGCAAGAACGCCGCCTGCGCCGGCTGCCATGCCCGGATGGATGCGATCGGATTCGCACTCGAGAACTACGACGCCGTGGGGGGCTATCGCGCGAAGGACGGCGGCTTCGAGATCGACGCCGGCGGAACGTTCCCCGACGGCACCATGTTTTCCGGTCCAGCCGGGCTGAAGGACGTGCTGCTCTCGAAAAAACGAGAGTTCTGCCGCTGCCTCGCCGAGAAGATGATGACCTACGCCCTCGGCCGGGGGCTCGAGCCGGCCGACCGGCGGTCGATCGAGCGGATCGTCGACAGGCTCGAGTCGGAGGATCACCGGGTGTCGGTGCTCGTGGCCGGCATCGTGTCGAGCGACGCCTTCCGCGAGCGACGCGGCGGCGGTCACCAAGACTGAACAGGAGCACCCCATGCCGAACGTCACTGCCAGGCTTCTCTCCCGTCGCACGCTCCTTCGCGGCCTCGGCGTCTCCCTGCCGCTTCCATGGCTCGAAGCGATGGGCCCGCTCACGGCCCGGGCCGCCGCCACACAGCCCGCCCCCCCCAATCGGCTCGCTGTTCTCTACGCGCCCAACGGCCAGCAGATGACCGACTGGACGCCGCGGGGAGAGGGCCGCGACTTCGAACTCTCGAGTATCCTCGAGCCGATGGCCAGCCTGAAAAAGAAGCTGACCGTGCTGTCCGGTCTCGAGGCCGACAAGGCCAGGGCTCACGGCGACGGCGGCGGCGACCATGCCCGGGCGATGGCGGCGTTTCTCACGGGTGTTCACCCCAGGAAGACCGATGGCACGAGCATCCGCAACGGCACCTCCGTCGACCAGATCGCGGCCGATATGGTCGGCGGCGAGACGAGGCTCGCCTCGCTCGAAATCGGCGCCGACCAGGGGGCGATGGCAGGCGACTGCGATTCCGGATACAGCTGCGTCTACTCCTCCACGATGTCGTGGCGGTCGCCCACGCAACCTGTTCCCAAGGAGGTGAACCCGAAGGTGGTCTTCGACCGGCTCTTCGGCGATGGCGACCCCGCCGCCCTCTCCCGCGCCGCCCGCCGCCGAAGCATCCTCGACTTCGTGCAGGAGGAGACCCGCGGGATCGAACGGCGTCTGGCCTCCTCAGACCGGCGGAAGCTCGACGAATACTTCACATCGGTCCGCGACATCGAGCAGCGGATCGAACGGGCCGCCTCGCTGCCCCCCGTGGAGCCGCCCCGCATGGCCCAGCCCGCCGGCATTCCCCGCGACTACGGCGAGCACATCCGGCTGTTGTGCGATCTCCTCGTGGTGGCGTTTCAGGCCGACGTCACCCGCATCGCCACGTTCGTGCTGGCCAACGAGGGGAGCAACAAGCCCTATCCGTTCATCGGGGTGCCGGAGGGGCATCACGATCTCTCCCACCACGGCGGCAACCCGGAGAAGCAGGCCAAGATTCGCACCATCAACCTCTTCCACGCCCGCAACGTCGCCTACCTGCTCGAGCGGCTCGACGCGGTGGCCGAGGCGGATGGAACGCTCCTCGACCACTCGATGATCGTCTACGGCTGCGGCATCCACGACGGCAACAAGCACAACCACGACGACCTGCCGATCCTGCTGGCCGGCGGCGGCTGCGGCACGATCACGAGCGGCCGGCACCTCCGCTCGAAGCAGAAGACGCCGCTCTCCAACCTCTGGCTCTCCCTGCTCGACCGGATGAATGCGTCGGTCGAGCACCTGGGAGACAGCACCGGCAGGCTCGACGGTCTGCTCGAGTAGCGAACGCCCCGCTGGAAAACACCCGGAGCGGAAGGCTACGGCCGGGGTGGAGCCACGACGCCCCCCGGCGGCCGCACGCCGGCGCCCTTGCGGCCGGTGAGCCCGTCGCCGAGCTCGGCCCTCGCGGCCTCCGCCACCTTTTCGAGCTCGGCCACGATCTCCCGATGTTCCGCGGCCGCGTCGTGCCGCTCGCCGACGTCGGCCTCGAGATCGTAGAGTTCGCCGCCGACCTCGAGCGGCTGCGGCTTGCCGTATGCGCCGTCGCGGCCCGGCGTTCCCGCCTCCATGCTGCTGGCCGTGTGCGGAAGCAGGAGCTTCCACCGACCGCGACGAACCGCCTGCAACTCGCCGCCCCTGTAGTAGTACCAGTGCGTGACCGCGTCGCTGGCCTCCCGCGGCTCCGTGGCCGCGAAGGCCCCGCGGCGGTCGTGGCCGTCGATCCGCTTGCCCGAGACCTGGCAATGCCCGCTCTCGTCCATCCGAAGCGGTTCGCCCGTCAGGGCGGCGACGGTCGGCAGAATGTCGATCGACGAAAGCAGCGCGTCGCTCACCGTCCCCGCCGGGATCACGCCGGGCAGCCGCGCGACGCACGGCTCGCGGATACCCCCCTCGAACACCGTCCCCTTGCCCTCGCGGAGCGGTCCGGCGGAGCCGCCGTGGTTGCCGAATTGCAGCCAGGGGCCATTGTCACTCGTGAAGAGGATGAACGTTTCGTCCCGCTGGCCAGTGCGGTCGAGGGCGGTGAGCACCGCGCCGACCGAGGCGTCGATCTCGGCGACCACGTCGCCGTAGAGGCCCGCCCCCGACTTCCCGCGAAACGCCTCGCCAGCGAAGAGCGGGATGTGCGGCATCGAGTGGGCGAGGTAGAGGAAGAACGGTCGGGCGTCGCCCGACATCGCAGCCCGCTCGATGAAGTCCACGGCCCGGGCGGTGTAGCGGGCGGTCAGCGTCGCCTGGTCCTCGGCCGTGACGTCGGCGTCGATCACCTGCTCGCCGTCGAAGAGCGGCAGCGGCGGATATTTCTCGCCGTTCGGCGGCCACATGTCGTTCGAATACGGCAGGCCGAACCACTCGTCGAAGCCGTGCCGCGTGGGCAGGAATTCCGGGAGGTGGCCGAGATGCCACTTTCCCACGCAGGCGGTGCGGTAGCCGCGGTCGTGGAGCAACTCCGCGAGCGTCGTCTCGCCGGCCGCGATGCCGTGGGTGGACGTGGGCATGAGCGCCCCGTGGATCGACACCCGCGGCGAATAGCAGCCCGTGAGGAGCGCCGCCCGCGAGGCCGAACAGACCGGGTGCGGCACGTGGAAGTCGGTGAAGCGGATCCCCTCGCGGGCGATCCGGTCGATGTTCGGCGTCGGCACCGCGCCGCCGTAGCACGACGCGTCGCCGTAGCCGAGATCGTCACAAAACACTATCACGACGTTCGGCGAACGCTTCGCCGGCGCGGACGCGAGGCCACGGCAGTCGTCCGCGATCGCCTGCCAGCGGGCCTCGAGCTGCTTCACCTTCTCGGGCTGGGCGGCGGCGAGGTTCTTCATCTCGCAGCGGTCGGCGGCGAGGTCGTAGAGCTCCCAGGGCTTTTCCCTGTCGGCCACGAGCTTCCAGTCGCCCACCCGCACGGCACGGTTCCCACCGTGGCACCACCAGAGCTCGTCGTGCACGGGCGGCGCGGCGCCGTCGCGAAGCAGCCTCGCGAAACTCCGGCCGTGCATCGGCGGCACGGCCTGGCCGTCGAACTCCTTCGGCGCCGCGACGCCCGCAAGCTCGAGCACCGTCGGTGTCACGTCCACGAGGTGCACCATCGGCCGCCGCAGGCCCCCGGCCGTTGCAACGCCCTTCGGCCAGTGGACGATCCAGGGCGAGGCGATGCCTCCCTCGTGCACCCACATCTTGTGCCTGCGAAACGGGGCGTTCGCGCAGCTCGACCAGCCCGGGCCCAGGCAGAGAAACGTCTTCCGCGAGCCGGGCGGCGCCGCGGGGTCGTGCCCCTCGCCGCGGATGAGCATCTCGGCGGAAGCGCCGTTGTCGCTCGCAAAGAGGATGAGCGTGTCGTCGAAGAGGCCGGCCGATTTCAGCTCCGCGACGATTCGGCCCACCTCGCGGTCCATCGCCTCGACCATCGCGGCGTGGATCGCCATCTTCGCCGCCTGGAATGCCTGCTGCGCGGCCGTCAGTTCGGCCCACGGCGTCGGCCGATCGACCTCGTCGGGGCCGAGCCTGCCACGCATCTCCGGCTTGATCGGGGAGCGCGGCCCGACGCCCCGCTCCATCTCGCCGGCCGGGGTCGTCACGACCCCGAGCGTCGCCAGCCGCTCGATCCGCGCGGCCCGCACGGCGTCCCAGCCGGCCCGGTAGCGATCGCGGTACTTCGCGACGAGGTCGGCCGGGGCATGGAGCGGGAAGTGGGGCGCTGTGAAGGCGACGTAGTGGAAGAAGGGAATTCCCCCGTGCGCTTCGGCATGGTCCCGCAGGCAGCGGACGGCATGGTCGCCGATGAGGGCCGTGACGTACGTGCTCGCCGTCTCCGGCACCGGCCTGCCGTCTTCGGTTACGGCGAGGCTCGTGAAGTAGTTGCTCTGCGCTGCGGCATCGACCACGAGCGAACGCGCGAATCCCTGCTTCCGCGGATCGCCGTCCACGTGCCACTTGCCGGAGTGGTAGGAGCGGTAGCCGGCGGGCGCGAGCAGATGCGGCAGGAGCCGGGCCCAGGGGGGACGGACGCCTTTCATGCCTCCATCGGCACCAACGGGCAGCGCATCGCGGTGGATCGCCTGCGGGTAGAAGCCTGTGAGCAGGGCCGCGCGGGAGGGCCAGCAGCGGGCCGTCGAGTAGCCCTGCGTGAACCGCAGTCCCCCGGACGCGAGCGCGTCGAGGTTCGGCGTGTCGATCTCTCCCCCGTAACAGCCGAGATCGGAGAAGCCGAGGTCATCGGCCAAAATCACCAGCACGTTCGGCCGCTGTGGCTCCGCGGCACCCGCCCCGGCCGAGAATGCGGCAGCGACGACGATCAGGCTGGCGAGAGGTTTCATCGGTTCACTTCGAGCCATGTCTCGGTTCAGCGGATCTCGAGCACCTGCCCCTGCGCCTCGAGCAGTCCGCGGAGCGATGCGTAATCGACGTCCTGCACCGCCGAGCCGGCCCGGGCGGCGAGCACGGCCGCATTGGCCGCCGCGTCGCCGAGCAGCATGAAGACGGGCTCCATTCGCGCCGAGCCGTAGGCGATGTGGCTCGCCGAGAGGCAGACCGGCACGAGCAGGTTCGCGCATTCCTCCCGCTTCGGCACGAGTGAGCCGTAGCCGATGTGGTACGGCGACGGGCACTTGACGCCGATGTCCCCCTCGTTCTGCACGGTCCCCTCGGGCGTGACGTAGCGACGGACGTTGTGGGAGTCGAGCGTATAGGAGCCCATGCCGATCGGCTTTTTCACCTCCCGCTTCCCGAGGCACTCGTGCTCGGTGAGCACGTCCTCGCCGATCATCCGCCGGGCCTCGCGGATGTAGAGCTGCGGCGACCAGTGGCCGCTGTCGCCGTATTCGTCCTTCGGCAGCCCCCATTGCTTCATGCGGGTGCGGATGTCGGCCGGCACGCGCTCGTCGCTCGCCAGGAACCAGAGCATGCCCAGTTGATACTGCTCGTGGTCGGCGATGATCTCCCGCCGCCGCTCGTACGACGCTTCCGGGTAATCGTAGTTGGCCCCGATGTGGTCGAACGAGACGGGGCCGTGGTTGTTGGTGTCGGTCTTGCGGTTGGGGATCGCGTCGAACTTCCCGAAGACGTCCCGCCAGCCCGCCGCGAGCACGCGGGCGAGCACCTCGTAGCGGGCCGGGTCGTAGCCCGGCGG
>JBIIOJ010000159.1:0-7172 GCA_044337015.1 Pirellulales bacterium | reverse complement strand
GCGAAAGGGCATCGGGCCAGCTGGACACGAGGTCCTCCTCCACGGCGTCCATCGCCTCGCGGCTGCCCATCGTGAAGCCCGCGAACGCGCCCGCGGGCGGCCGCTCGTGGAGATCGGGAACGACCCGTGCGACCGGCCGGTTGAGCTCGAGATACTCACGGATGCCGGGCTCCAGCGAGAGCTCCGTCGCGCAGTGGAAATCGAATCCGTCGGAGAAGCTGTCGGTGTAGACGACCGCCTCGTGCCCCCGGGCGGCAATCCTCCCGAGCACCCCTTCCAGCACACCCGCGCCGAACGACGCACGGTAGAGCGTGGCGTGCCCGCCGGCGGAGTCTTTCACGAGCGCGCCCGACGCGGTGACCAGCGGCCCCCGCACCCCGATCGCCTCGGCGACGCCGAGCGTGTCGCGATACCGCCTTCCCGTGGCGAGCACCACCCGCACCCCCGCGTCCATCGCGCGGCGAACGGCAGCAGCGGTGTCGCGAGAGACCTCGTGGCGGCCGTCGAGCACGGTCCCATCGACGTCGAGCACAAGGAGGCGGAACGGGCGATTCGGCATTCCCGCTATAGTAACGACATGCATGAAACCAGTCCCTTTCTTCCGATCGCCGGCGTGGGTGAGATTCCCGCCGGCTCCGGCAAGACCGTCGAGGTCAACGGCAGGCTCGTCGCCGTCTTCTTCGACGGCGAGAAGTATTCCGCGATCGACGACCTCTGCCCGCACATGGGAGCCTCGCTGGGCGCGGGGGTCCTGCGGGAGGGGACGGTCGTCTGCCCCTGGCACGCCTGGCGGTTTCGACTCTGCGACGGAGCGTGGTGCGACAGCCCGAACCTCAGGGTCGACGTCTACGAGACGAGGGTCGTCGGCGACGTGGTCGAGGCCCGTGTGCCGCCCGCGGAGTCGCCGGCGTGACGTCCTTCAGCCGACGCGGGTCGTCTCGCCGGGGGCGAGGACGCGGGCGTCGGCGAGCTTCTGCGAGGTGATGGCGGCGGCCCAGGCGGCGGCATCCTGCTCGATGGGAGGCCAGGTGTTGTAGTGGCTCGGGAGGGCCAGCTTCGGGCGAAGCAGCCGCACCGCCTCGACGGCGTCCTCCGGCCCCATCGTGAAGACGTCGCCGATCGGCAGGATCGCCGCGGCCAGGCCGGCCCGTCCGATCCGCTCCATGTCGGAGAAGAGCGACGTGTCGCCGGCGATGAAGATTCGTGTGCCGCCGAGGTCGAGCAGAAAGCTGCCGGGGTTGCCGCCGCTCGAGCCGTCGGGCAGCGTCGAGGAATGGAAGGCGAGTTCCATCTTCGCCGTGCCGCCGGGCACCTTCACGCGTCCGCCGTGGTTCATCGGCTGGCAGTGGGAGACGCCGTGCTTCCCGAGCCACTGCGTGATCTCGAAGTTCGCGACCACCGGCGCCTTCGTCCGCTTGGCGATCGCGACGCAGTCGGCGACATGGTCGAAATGGCCGTGGGTGAGCAGGATCGCATCGCACTCGACATCGACGGCCCGCATCGACGCCGAGGGGTTCTCGTCGAGGAAGGGATCGACGATGAGCCGTCCGGCGGGCGTCGTCACGAGCCAAGTCGCGTGGCCGAGCCAGGTCAGGTCAATCGACATCGAAAACACTCCCGAAACGGTCGCCCGAACCGGCCGGTAGTGTAGTCGTCGGACGTCGCGTCAGCCACGGCGTCGGGATCGCGAACGACGCCGCCACAACCACGCCGAGGGCAGGCCCGCCGCAAGCAGCGCCCACGCTGCCGGCTCGGGCACCGCGACCACCGCCGAAAACACCTGGAACTCGAGCACGTTCCGATCGAGGTTCACGTTGAGCGATCCGAAGAAACCGTCGGGCAGAGCGCCAAGCGTGACCCCATTATCGGTCAGTGTTCCGCCCCACGTGATCAGGTCATACGTCCCGACCTCCATCGTGCCCAGGCTGTCCACCTCCCAATCGATGATGTCGATGACGCCGTCGAGCGTAAGATCGCCCGCGACCACGATCTTGTCGCTCACTGCATCGAGCGAAGACAGCTCGAACTCTTGCACGGTGTCGGAGCTCAACCAGAGGCCACCGGTCTGAAAAACCTCGGGACTGTTACCCGGAGCGAAGATGCCGCTTCCCTCGATGACGACGTTCCACGACCGGCTGCCATTGCCGCTCAGACGGCCGTCCCGCACGACCAGCGTCTGCGATCCGACGCCGCCCACCGCCGTCGTATTCGAGAGCACGAGATCGCCCGGGCCGGTCTTGATCAGGCCGTTTGGTGCGGTCACGACGCCGGTGAGCGTCGCCTTTGAGTTCGTTCCCGTGAAGAGCACGCCGTCCCCCGCGAAGGTGATGTCCGGAGCGATCGTCACCAAGCCGCTTGCGATCATGAGTTCACCGACGATGCCGTCGCCGATCGTCAGCGCTGCCGAGATATTGGAACGGCTGATGTTCGCCGTGGTTCGAACGGCCCCTGCCGTCGCGCTCGTGGCCAGAGTCGCGGGCGTCGTGATGCTCACAAACGACGACGAGTCCGAGCCGGCGAACGAACTGCCCGTGATCGTCGGCGTCGCCGCGACCAGCTCCTTCGTCGTGGAATTCCAGGAGAGGAACGTGTTGGCCTGCCGGTCGAACCCGCCCAGGATGAGGTTTGCCGCACCGACCGTCGTGGGCGTCTCGGTGACGAAGACCTTCTGGCCGGCATAGGTCTTGAAGACCTCGAGTGTCGGCCGCGTGCCAGCCTGGGGCGCGAGCGATTGAACAGTGAGCGACGGCTGGACGGTCGTCGAAGACGTGACGTTGTCGAGGAAGATTCGCGCCCCACCGGAATAGGCGAGCGTGCCGACAGTCTCGCCGACCGCCTGCGACGAGTGGCCCGACATCCGAATCGCACCGAAGTTGAGCGTGACCGGCGTCGTATCGCCCCAACGGTTCGCGTTGACGCCGCTTCCATTATTGAGCCAGAGTTCACCCCCCTTGGCGAACGTCACCTGCGACGTGATGTCGGCCACGTTGACGAACGAGCCGCCGGTTCCGGTGGCGAGAAGCGCGCCAGCCACAGTGACAGTACCCGTTCCGAACGGGCTCGAGAGGGCCTGATCGACCGCCAGGAAGAAGTCCTTCTTCACGAGCGTGCCACCGGTGTAGTTCTGGTTGGCCCTGAGCGTCAATGCACTGCCGGCCATTCCGAACGCGTCTCCCTTCACTCCGCCGACAACGACCGACGCCGAACCAGTGAGCACGTTAGCCTGCGTGATCGTGAACGACCGCGCGAGCTGCATGTTTGAAGGCCCGGATCCGGCGGTCACCGTCCCGAACCGATAGACCCCGTCCACCGCCGGCAGCGACGACAAGCTGTAGGTGTAGTCGGCGTAGTACGACGGCCCGATCGAATTCGCTCCGCGGTTCATCAACTGGACGACCGTGCCGGACACGCCCGTACCGATCCCGATCATGCCGGCGGAACTGGCGTCAATCGTCGGCAGACTGCTGCCGGAGGTGAACGTCGCATACAGGTCGAGTTGCGCACCCGGCTTGATCGTCACCACCCGCCCCGGCCCGCCGAGGCCGTTGACGTGCTGCAAGACGAGACGGCCGTTGTCGATCGTCGTCTGGCCAGCGAAAGAGTTCTGGGCGACCGCCATGACGACACCGGCTCCCTTGATCTCCAGGTCGAACACCCCGGCCCCAGCCTCACGAGTGAGTTGGCCATTGACGACCAGTTCCCCGCCCCACATGGCCCGACGGTTGGGGATGTAGGTTCCCGCGAGCATGATCGTGCCGCTTTCCGCCGAGGCATACGCGAGGTTTGTCCGTAGGTTTGCCTGCGACGCGAACATTCCCGAATTCTGGATGATCGCACCGCTGGCGACGCGGATCGCCGCGGTCGATCCGGAGAGCGTCGTGGCTTCGAGCCCGAGCATGCCGGCGATCGGCGCCATCGGCACGGTCGATCCCGTCACCGTGAACGTGCCAAAACCCATGCTCGCGAGTCTCAGCGTGGCTCCCTTGCTGACCGTGACCCGTGAGAGATCGGGGGACAGCGTCACCCCGTTCGCCGAGCCTGAGATCGTCAGAATCCCAGCCCGAACGTCGATCGCCTGCGTGCCGCCCGCGAGGAGCGTGCTGCCCAGCCCACCCAGCGACCGCACCTGCAGTTCACCGCCATTGACCAGCGTGTTGCCCGTGAATCCGGTGTTCGATCCCGTGATCACGATCCGGCCCGGCTGAATGTAGTAGCCCGCTGGCATGTTCGGCGGCAGCAGCGGCTGCGTCGATTCGACCCGCAGCGTGCCGCTTCCCTGTAGGCCGCCTGCTTGGATCATCATGTCGGCGAAGCTCATCGGGCTCGCGCTTCGCAGTACGCCTCCGCCCTCGCCGATCGTGATCTTCTGCGAGTTGGTGCCGCCGACCAAGAATCCCGAGAGCGAATCGAGCCGCCCGCCGTTGACGAGCGTGAGGCCGGCGGACGGCAGCCCTGCCAGAGACATGCTCGTCACGCCGACGCCACCGGCATCGACCGTGAACTGGGAGAGCCGTGCGGCGGGAGCGGAGCCAGACCCCTGGAGCGACAGCCGCCCGGTGCCCGAGACCGTCAGCCCGAAGGTGCCGCTGATGTGCCTGGAAAGAATGGTCTCGTTGTGAACCGTCACCCGCGAAGCCTCGTCGATCCGAACGCCGTTGTAAAAACCAAGCCTCGCGTTCATCCCACCCGTCGGGTCTCCAAGGCTCACGCTCGAGCCGGAGAGCATCGTGTCCTGCGTGACGGGCGCGATGAAATACTGCGGCCCGAAGGGCGTGGAGCCGGTGACCGCCGCCCGCAGGTTGCCCCCGTCGAGCCGGAGCACGCCCCCGGTAAAGTTGCCGTTGCCGCCCGCTCCGAGCGCCACGAACGAAGGTGGAGTGAATCCCTGCCGGGCCGCCGCGGCGAGCGAAACCGTTCCCTGCTCCAGGGTGAACGTCGTGGCCGATCCCGAAGTCCAATAGCCGGAAAGAAGGAGTTCGCCGGCGCCAGTCTTACGGAGCGTCGCCGCCGAACTGCTCGAGTTGACGATGTTTCCGAGCGTCAGACGCCCTGAGTCGGCGGCGACGTCGATCGTGGTGGTCGGACGCTGGAGGTTGACCTGAGCGAGCACGGAGCGAGCGGCGGTACCGGTCGAGGTGATCGGACCGTTGAGATAGATCGGCGAACCCGAAACGGTGAAGAGCGTCGGCGAAGCGAGCGTCAACGAGCCGATCCGGACACCACTCAAGTAATCAGTTCGGTTCTGAATCGACGTCCCGCTGCCACCGACCGAACCGATCGTGACGTTGATCCCGGTTCCCGAAGCCCAGAGCCCACCCGTACCCGACGACGTCCAGTTCGCGGCCGTGGACCAGTTCGCATTCGTGCCGGAGCCGATCCAGGTCACAGATTGTGCCGAGGTTTGAGAAGGCGTAGAGCCCCCCGCCACGAGAAGAACGACAACCGTCAGTCGTCGGAAAAAACGTCTGGACACCATGTCATCGCCTCCCGAGCGCGTCTTACGGGGGGTCGTAGCCCCACCTCGCGTATCCACCAGTTGGGGGAAAAGATACTTGCTGCGAGGGCAGCGTGGCAAGCGGGACCGAAGCCTTGGCCAAAACGCTTGTTTTCAGACGTCAACAGGCCCGATCAGGGCCGCAACTTGTTGGCACTTGGGTCCATGTCGAGCCGACGCCCGACCACTGTCGCGATCGCGAGCATCTGGAGCAACTGGCCGATCGCATGCTCGTCGAGACGGGGCATCCGGATCGCCGCCACGTCGTGGCCGTGCGTCGCCCGCGACTGCCAGGGGATTCCCCTTGGATCGAGAAGCGGGTCCCGCCGCGGCTCGCCGATCGAGATCGCGACCGTGGCTGCGGATTCCGTGGAACCGGAGCGAATGGCATCGAGCCACGGGGAGGCTGCGGCGAGCCGCCGGGATTCCACGCACGCAAGCCGCACGCCCCGGGCCCCTGGCGCCGGCCGCAGGCAGAAGGCCACCGGGTTGGTCGGCGGCGGCGCCTCCGCAAAGCGGACGTTCATCGCGACAGCCCCCTCGAGCAACCGCACGACGTCGATCCCGACGACAGCCGCCGGGAGGAGTGTCGCTGTGGTGAACGGAGAGAGCCCGGGAGCGGGCAGTTCGGTCAGCCGCTCCGCAGGAAGGCTCATGGGCGGCCCGCCAGCGCCTTCGAGCGCCGGTCGCAGCAGGTGCAACGCCGCCCGCACCGTGCCGTCGACGTCGCCATCGTCGATGGCCACGATGCCGAAGCGGTCGAGGAGATCGTCCCGGCTCGCAGCCCGTACACCCGCGACGATATCGAACAACCCCGCGAGCACATCTCCGTCGAAGTCGTTTCCCACGAAGAACAGCCGCGGCCTCCCTCCCCGCTCGCCCCGGTCGAGGTCGTTGTGGAAGGGGTGGCAGCAGGTCTCGAAGAGCAGCCGCATCGCATGGTGCGACGGGCCGGCCGCCACGAACACGAGCCGGTCGATCGATTCCCGAATTCGCCTCGCCCGCGCGAGCAGCGCAAAAAGCTCGCTCGCCGAACGGTTCGTGCCGTAGTCCGCGAGCATCACCGCCGGACCGCGGACGACCTCGTCGCCGCCCATCGCCGCGCGGACAGCCTCGAAGGCCGCCGCCTCGTCGGCCGAGACCGCGGCCGACGCGACCATCAGTGGATCTTCCGGGGGTCGAGGGCGAATGACACTCATGGCGGCCAGTGTGGCGACTTCTCCGTCCTCTTGCACATGCGGCCCCGGATTCGGAAAACAGTGGCTTTGGATCGACCGCCCACCCTGGAGACGCCCCGATGACGACGCACGACCTGGTCCGCGAACTGGCCGAGAAGAACGGCTCGAAGATCGTGCTCCTGGTGGCCGACGGGCTCGGGGGCCTGCCGATGGAGGCGGGCGGGAAGACGGAGCTCGAGACAGCGAAGACCCCGAACCTCGACGCGCTCGCCGCCCGGGGCACGAGCGGCTCGAGCATCCCGGTGCTTCCCGGAATCACGCCCGGCTCCGGCCCCGGCCACCTCGGCCTCTTCGGCTACGACCCGCTCGTGTTCAAGATCGGCCGCGGCGCGCTCGAGGCGACCGGCATCGGCTTCGAACTCGGACCGAAGGACGTCGCCGCCCGCGGCAACTTCTGCACGCTCGATGCCAGCGGGCTCATCACCGACCGGCGGGCCGGC
>JBIIOJ010000019.1:0-22920 GCA_044337015.1 Pirellulales bacterium | reverse complement strand
ACTCGGCGGCGGCGACGATGCCGAAGGAAGCCGCCGCGAGAAACAGCCCGATCGCGATCCGCGAGAGCGGCGGGAGAGGGACGATCCGTTCGACCGCCGGCCAGACGATGTAGGAAAACAGCGGTATGAACGCGAGCACGAGCAGCGGATTCACCGCCTGGATCTGCGAGGGAAGCCATTCGATCCCGCCAAACGACCGGTCGAGCTTCCCGGCCTGGAGCACCCACGACGAGCCCGTCTGATCGAAGAGCGCCCAGAAGACGGCCACGAACAGGTAGACGATCGCAAGCCTCCCCAGTGCCGTCCTTCCCTCCGCTCCGAGTGCTTCGCGGAGCGCTGCGGTCCCCGCCGGCGGCACGTGAACGAACGAATGACGGCCCATCCAGAAGATGACCGTCGCCGCCGCCATGAAGATCCCAGGCACGCCGAAGGCCCATCCGGGGCCGTGGCGGTCGAGCAGCCAAGGTGTCAGCAGGCTCGACACGAACGCGCCCAAGTTGATCGCGAAGTAGAACCAGCTGAAAACACGCGGAAGCAACGATTCGTTCGACGGGCCGAACTGGTCGCCGACGTGGGCCGACACGCACGGTTTGATGCCGCCCGACCCGATCGAGATGAGCGCCAGCCCCACGCCGAGTCCGAGCCGCGTCTCGTCGATCGCGAGGGTGGCGTGGCCGGCACAGTAGACGAGCGAGAGCAGCATGATCGTCGGATACTTTCCGAGGAAGAAGTCCGACACCACCGCCCCGACGATCGGAAAAAAATAGACCGCCGACGAGAAGGCGTGGTACCAGAACTTCGCCTCCCCCTCCCCCATCGGCGAGGGCGTGCCGTCGCGTCCGGCGAGGAGCGTCGTCATGAAGACCACGAGAATCGCCTTCATGCCGTAGAAGCTGAACCGCTCCGCGGCCTCGTTGCCGACGATGTAGGGCACGCCCGGCGGCATGCCGGGAATCGCCTGGGGACTCGTGCGGTAGATCGTGCGGCCGGTCGGCTGAGCGTGCATGGCAGTCGGCACAGTCTACAGGGATTCAGTCAACGGCGAGTCGGTCATCAGCCCCCGGACCGCAGCCGGCGGGCGGCCGCCGCCTGCCCGAGGACGTCGCCGAGCGGCAGCGTGGCGAGCGACATCACGATCACGTCGTCGATCGCGCCGAGCCCGGGAATCGCGTCGGGAAAGAGGTCGAGCGGCATGAATACCCACAGGAGCGCCAGCAGAAACACGACCAGCATCCGTGGAAACCTCGCCACCTTCTCGAGCACGTCGGAGCCCATCTCCACCTGCGACGGCGGCACGAGGAAAATACCCTCGGTGTTGTGCCGCACGTCGAGCAGGCCGTGGGTCGTGACGAGGTCATGGATGATCGTGCCGGCTGCGTCGCGGATCTCCTCGGCGTGCATCTCTCCCGGGCCGCCGTCGCTTCCCACTCCGGCGTAGACCTGCCGCACGATCCCCTCCGCCGCGCCCTCGCTCAAACGGCCGTCCTCCCAGGCCCGCTTCACGAGCCGCAGGCAGGCCCGCCGCTGCGACTCGTCGGTCACGTGCGTCAGCCTCGCGAGGATGGCCCGGTCGCGGTAGTAGCGGGCGACGTCGCTGAAGAGCACGACCATGCCCGCCACCATCACGCCCGTGCCCGCGAGGAACCACCCGCTCGGCAGCGGCGGCTGCGAGAACGCGACCGCGAGCGGGATCATGAGGAGCGCCACGGCCCCGCCGATCCGCGCCCCCTGCGACCGGCAGGCGGTCGTCACCAGACAGAAGGCGAGGAGCGTGAACGTCGTGCCGGGGCTCGAGAAGGCGTCGGAGAGCCAGGTGGGGATGAGCCGCGTGATGCCGATCACGTCGCCGGCCCGCCGCGCGGCCTCGAAGGCGAGGGCGATCGCGGAAGTTCCCTTCGTCTCGTACCAGGGCCGGCCGATGAGCCTCGCGAGAAAGAGGGTGAACGGGAAAACGAGCGAGAGCTGCGCGACGAGGTTGAACCCCTTCGAAACGCCGAGCAGGTGCCATTCGAAGGCGACCGTGAGCACGGCCAGGAACCCGAGCAGGACGACGATGCTCGACTGCCGCCAGACGAAGGCCTCTCCGGAGAACCACAGGTCGAGCGTCATGAGCCGCGCTGCTGCGAAGAAGAGCAGGATGGCGGCAAGCCTCCGGACGAGCGGTTCCATGTCAGCTTCCTGCAGTTCCTGCGGACCGTCCGGTCATCGCGTCCCCTTCGGCGGCAGCTTCCGCAGCCCCTCGCGGCAGGCATCGAGCTCCCGCCGCAGTGTGCCGCGGTCGTATATCCTGCCGTCGATCTCGACGTTCCTCCGCTCCCAACCGACCCTCGGCCACTGAGCCACGAGTGAGCCGTAGACCTCCGCCTTGAGCGCAAGCACGTTCTCCGCGCCAGCGTTCGAGACGTCGTCGAGGGCCGCGAGGGCCCGGTCGCGCTCGGGATCCTCGAAATCGTCGCCGTGGCAGTTCCAGAGCACCCGATGGAGGTGGGCCCGATCGAGGTGGAGCACGTCGCCCCACTTCCGCCGCTCGCCGGCGGGCCAGTCGCCATCGCGTTGCTGGAGGAGCGAGAGGGCCGAATCGAGCCGTCGGAGCCCCTGCTCGACGCGAGCGATGAAGGCCGGGCTCGCCCTGCCACCGAACCAGCCCCCAACGAACCAGGCATTCGCGTCACGCCTCGCTTCCGGCGGCGTGAGCCGGATCGCCTCGGCGGCGAAGTGCGCCGCCTCGAGCCGGTCGGGGTAATCGGCCGCGTAGTCGGCGGCCGCCTTCGTGAGTTCGGCCCATTCGCCGAGCTGCGAAAGCGTGCCGAGGTAGAACCGCCGGATCTCGTGCGACGCCCCGGCTTCGTTCGCCCTCGCCCTGAGGTCGTCGATCGCGTCCTGCGGCCCGACCCTCTCGAGCACGGCGATCGCCGCCTCCTCCGCCCGGCGCCGATCCTTCGACAGCTCGACATCCTCCTGCAGCGGCGAGGGCAGCTCTATCGGCGGCCTCGCCGCGCGGCCCGCCGGCAGGAGCAGCCAGACGGCCGCGGCCGTGGCCGCCACGAGGGCGAGGCGAATCAGCGTGGAGAGCGCGGAACGGTCGCGGTCCGCGAGCGATTCGGCGACCGCGAGCGGCTCCATCTTCTCCTCGAGATCGACCTGCCGGACCTTCGCAGGCGAGAGCGCCGTCGTCTTCGGAAGTGCCGGCCTCGCGATCGCACGCTCGACCACCCGGATCTCGTCCGCCCGTCGGGTGAGTCCCGTATCGCGTGTCATGCCCGCCGGCTCGCAGCGACGCCGCGGTCGGTGCCGGCAACGGACCGGGCCCGCCCGGCAACCCTCGGCGGCGGGACGTACCGGCGGCAGCGGGAGAAGAGGGCGAGCGGATTGTCGAGCACGACCTTCTCGACGAGGTCCTCCGCGTGGCCGCGGGCCCGCATCGCGACGATGAAGTCGGGCACGGCCACCGGCCTCGAGGGCCCCCAGTCGCCGGCCGAGTTCACGAGCAGCCGCTCCGTGCCGTAGAGCTCCACCATGTCGCAGGCCCGCTCGGGCGAGCACTTCGTGACGGGGTAGAGCGTCATGCCGGCCCAGTAGCCGGCGTCGAGTGCGTGGCGGATCGTGTGCTCCTCGACGTGGTCGATCACGACGCGGCCACGATCGAGATTGGGGAAGTCCGCCAGCATGTCGATGATCATCCGCGTGCCGCGAAGCTTGTCGACCAGGTGCGGCGTGTGGATGAGGATCGTCTCGTCGTGGCGGATCGCGAGCTCCACCTGCTCCATGAACACCGTCGCCTCGTTCCGCGTGTTCTTGTTGAGGCCGATCTCGCCGATGCCGAGCACGTTGGCCGCATCGAGGAATTCCGGGATCGCCGTGATCACCTCGCGGGCGAGCTTCACGTCCTCCGCCTCCTTGGCGTTGATGCAGAGCCAGGAGTAGTGGGTGATCCCGTAGTTCGCGGCCCGCTTCGGCTCGACCTCCGTGATCTGCCGGAAGTAGTCGCGAAAGCCGTCGGCGCTCCTGCGGTCGAAGCCCGCCCAGAACGCCGGCTCGCTCACCGCGACGCAGCCCATGCGGGCGAGCGTCTCGTAGTCGTCGGTGATCCGCGAGACCATGTGGATGTGCGGGTCAACGTAGTGCATCGCCGTCACTCACCATCGGGATATCGGGGCCACAGCCTCACCCGCCACAGCAGCCGGACGACCCGGCGAGCTCCGGCCCGCCGTCCCGCCGCCAACTCGGCTCGTAGGGATCGGAAAAGAGCATCTGCAGTGCCTCGGCGCGGCCCGGACCCTCCGCGAGCCGCTCGACCGCGGCGACGAGCAGCTTCCACCGCGGGTCGGAGGCGAGCGACGTTTGTCCGCCGGACGCATGCCGCTCCGTGCGATCGAGCGACGCCGCGAGCTCCACGAGCAGGCTGCGGATCGCGAGAAATCGCTGGTCGGCGAGGGCGGTCTGGGTCGGGGCTGGAGCCATGCCGAAAGTGTATCACCGCTGCGACGGGCGGTAGGTGTCGACGTAGACGAGGTCGGCCACGGACCCCTCGTCGGTCCAGAACCGGGCCCGGATCGCGTAGAGCTTGTCGCGGTCCACCACGCAGGCGAACGGCTCGCGGTACCGCACGCCCGGGTTGAGCTGGTACCGCCGCTTCTGGAAATCGACGTTGTCGGCGAGCAGGTTCCGTTTCCGCAGAATCGGCCTCGGCGACCCGTCGCCGCTCGTCCAGTCGAACCACGGAACCGCGGGCTCCTCCTCGGCCACATCGGCTTCGGCTGGCTCGGCTTCGGCATGGGAGATCTGGCGGACGCCGGGGGCGTCCCGGCCGAGCGGATCGATCTCGACGATCGAGATCTCGAGGCCGAGATCCTCGTCCCCCGCCTTCTCGGGAAACCGCGGCACGATCGCCACCTTGCCGATGTTCCGCATGAAGACGTCGACGTTGAGCAGCACCTTCTTCCCCTCGAGCGGATGGATGCTCGGCTCCACGCTCACCTCCATCGTCGGGTCGTGCGTCCGCTCGACGGTGAAGTTCGTGTAGGTCCACCACGCTGCGACCAACAGCGCGATCGCACCGAGCACCTTGCTCGTGAAATCGGCCCAGAGATGGGCGAGTTCCAATGGCGTCCGCTGGGTGTCCCGCGACATCGGAAGTCTCTCCGTGCTTTTGCGCCGGCAGTGTTCCACGTCCGGCCAGCCCGGGCCAGACCATTTCCCCCGACGATTCGGGCGTGCGTTTTCCGGCAGGGAGGGTACGATCGCAGGCTGGCGGAATCCGCCGCGCAGGAACGTGCAAAAACCCGGAATCGTCTGGCAAGCAGGAAAGGTCGATCGTCATGAAGCGGGTCGGGATCGTGGGCTGGCGGGGCATGGTCGGGTCGGTGCTCATGGACCGCATGCGGGCCGAGGGCGACTTCTCGCTTTTCGACCCGGTCTTCTTCTCCACCTCGAACGCCGGCGGGGCGGCACCTCCCCAGGCCCGCGGCGAGGCGGTGCTGCAGGACGCCTTCGACGTCGCCACACTCGCCGCCTGCGACGTCGTGCTGACGGCGCAGGGGGGCGACTACACATCGAAGGTGTTTCCGCAGCTCCGCGGAAAGGGCTGGCAGGGCCACTGGATCGACGCCGCCTCAACCCTCCGGATGAACTCCGACGCCGTAATCATCCTCGATCCGGTGAACCGTGCGGTGATCGACCGCGGCCTCGAGCAGGGCATCCGGAACTGGATCGGCGGCAACTGCACGGTGAGCTGCATGCTCATGGGCGTGGGGGCCCTCTACAAGGCCGGGCTCGTCGAGTGGATGGCCACCCAGACCTACCAGGCAGCCTCCGGCGGCGGGGCCCAGCACATGCGTGAACTGCTCGCGCAGTTCGGCACGCTCCATGCCGAGGTGCGCGACCTGCTCGGCGATCCGAAATCGGCGATCCTCGAGATCGACCGCCGCGTGATCGGCCGGCAG
This sequence comes from Pirellulales bacterium, assembly GCA_044337015.1. Lineage (GTDB taxonomy): Bacteria > Planctomycetota > Planctomycetia > Pirellulales > UBA1268 > UBA4655. The sequence goes on along the minus strand of JBIIOJ010000019.1, from coordinate 16,978 downwards.
CGGGGCATGTCGGCGGACGAGACCGCCCAGTTCGGCGTGCCGCTCGGCGGCTCGCTCATCCCCTGGATCGACAAGGATCTCGGCGACGGGATGAGCCGCGAGGAATGGAAGGGCATGGCCGAGACCAACAAGATCCTCGGCCGTGGCGAGGCATTCGGCACGTCTCCCGTTCCGGTGGACGGGTTCTGCGTGCGGGTCGGCGCGATGCGGTGTCACAGCCAGGCCCTCACGTTCAAGCTCACGCGGCCCGTGCCGCCGGGGGAGATCGAGGCCCTGATCGCCGCCGACAATGCGTGGGTGAAGGTCGTGCCAAACACCCGCGAGGCGACGCTGCGAGAGCTCACCCCCGTCGCCGTCACCGGCACGCTCACGATCCCCGTCGGCCGCATCCGGGCCCTCGCGATGGGTCCGGAATACATCGGGGCATTCACGATCGGCGACCAGCTGCTCTGGGGCGCGGCCGAGCCGCTCCGCCGCATGCTGCGGATCCTGCTGTGATCCCGGCGGCTTTGATCAGGGCTGCCTAGCCGGTGCTGCCCGGATCGGTGCTGACCGCGGGACAGGGCGACCGCAATAATTGTGGTGGATTCACCACCACGCCAGGAGGAACTCTCCGCCATGACACGCAAACACCGCCGCAATGCGGCTGAAAATGTCCGGTCGAGCGATCTCGAGGTGACCTACATCTGCGACTCCTGCGGCGAGGAGATCGTCGTTCCGGTCGACGTGTCCGCCGGCAGCCACCAGGATTACGTGGAGGACTGCCCAGTCTGCTGCAACCCGATGGTGCTCCACGTCGACATCGACGACGATGGCGGGGCCCACGCCGAGGGGCAGCACGAGTAGCCCGTGACACGGGGCTCGTGGCTCGTCAGTCGCGAAGCCAGCCGCGAAACGGCTCGTAGAGCCGCACGGAGAAGAGCAGTTCGCCGGTCGGGGCGTCCGCCCTGCCCACATCGAAGGCGGCCGGCAGCGCGCGGTAGCCGACGTCGAGCGTGAGCCGATCGTTGAGGGCATAGGTCACGCCGCCCCCCACCTGCCAGGCGAGATCGCTCCCGCTCTTGCCCGTCGAGCCGTGAACGCCGACAGCCCCGACCCCGCCGCCGGCATAGACGCCAAGGTGGTCCGTGATCGGAACATCCCGCCAGACGTTCGCCATCGTAGACCAGGAAGTCGAAGACCCGTCCGTGGCGGGAGATTCGCCGCCGACGCCGTCGCTACCGCCCGACCGTGATCGTGTGCGACCCTCGAACTCCAGCCGGCCGGTACCCTTGAAGAAGGTCTGCGACCGATCGATCGAGACGCCGATCGCCGCGTCGCCGCCGATGGTCGGGGTCGCAAGGTCGCCGATCCATCCCTTACCGGCCGGGCCCGCATCGCCGCCGAGCGACGAGCCGACGATGCCGGTGACGTAGAGCCGGCGATCAGGATCTGCTGCCGGGGCCGTCTCGGCAGCGGACGACTGGGAGACGCCCAGGAGAATCCCGGGAAGCCCCAATACAAGCCCGGAAAGCACGAGGGATGCCGACGTCGAACTACGGTGCGTCACGATGTCCATGGCAACCTCCTCACTTCTCGTCTCGCACGTTCAATTCCTACGGCCCCCCGGCAAGCGGCCCTGCCCTCGGGCTGCCGGCGAAGATCGCCCCCGCGTCACACTGCGGAACCTGCGCCCGACGCTGCGGGCAGGCGGGCCCGCTTTTCCGCAGGAATCGGCCGATTTTTTTGATCCACAGCGACGCGAATCGTCCGCTTTCGAGGTGGACACTTCCGCCAGGTCGACACACATCTTTCGTACTATGCTTGCGCGATGAAAACGCGTTGGATGATCTATGGCGCGACGGGCTACACGGGCGGCCTCGTGGTCGAGGCTGCCACACAGCGGGGCCTTGCTCCCGTCCTCGCCGGCCGCCGGGCCTCGGCGGTTGAAGCGATCGCGAAGCGGACCGGGCTCGAGGCCAGATCGTTTCACCTCATGGATCCCGCCGCCGCCCGCGAGGCCCTCCAAGACATCGCGGTCGTGGCCAACTGCGCCGGTCCCTTCTCCGCCACGAGTGGGCCCATGATCACGGCGTGTCTCGCCGCGGGGTCGCACTACGTCGACATCACCGGCGAGGTCGCGGTGTTCGAGAGTGCGCGGGCCCGAGACGCCGAGGCCCGCGACGCCGGCTACGTCGTCTGCCCGGGCGTCGGCTTCGACGTCATCCCCACCGACTGCCTCGCGGCGGTGCTCGCCGAAACGCTGCCCGGCGCGACGCACCTCGCGCTCGGGTTCGAGACCGACAGCCCCGTCTCCCGCGGCACGGCGAAGACCGTCGTCGAGGGGCTCCGCACGGGCTGCCTCGTGCGTCGCGATGGCAATCTCGTAGCGGTGCCACTGGGATCGCGGACCCGTCGGATCGACTTCGGCCGGGGACGCCGCCACGCGGTCGCGATTCCGTGGGGCGACGTCTCGACCGCGTTCGCCACGGCCGGCATCCCGAACATCGAGGTCTATCTCGCCGTGCCGTGGGGAGCGGCGTTCGGCATGCGTCTTGCGGAGTTCCTGCGGGGCTGGCTCGCGAGGGACGGCTCGCAGGCATGGCTCAAGCGTCGGATCGAACGGTCGGTGCAAGGGCCGGATGCATCGCGCCGCGGGCGGACGCGGACATGGGTCTGGGGCGAGGCCCGCGACGCTTCCGGCCGCGCGATGACGGCGCGGGTGGAGACGGCAAACGCCTACGACGTCACGGTCGAAGGCGTGCTCATCGCGGTGCGTCATCTTCTTGCCTACGCAGGCTCGGGTGGATACCACACGCCCACCCAACTGCTCGGCCCGCGCTGCATCGAATCGATTCCGGGCACCGCCCGGATTACGGTCGAGGAATCCGGCGGCCGCTGAAAGCCGGTCGTCTGCCCGCCGTTGATTGGTGTACCCGCGGAGGATGCCCATCGGTACCCTTCCACCCCGATGCGACGCTCCCGGCAACGCCCCCGATGGCACGGCCCCGCTCCGACGAACTCGCTCGTCGCGGCATGGCTCTGCTTGTGCGCCACGGCCGTCGGCGAGTTCCCACCGGCGGAGCCGCGGCTGGCTGCCCTGCCGCCGCTCGACTTCAACCTCGAGCAGGATGCCTATTCGAGCGAGCCGGTGTCGGATGCCGATCCGGAGGCCGTGAAGCCATCCCGCGGTCGGCGGAACGAATTCGGAAGCTCCGCCCCCTTCTCGATCGGCGGCTTCTGGGCACCGCCAACACGTGTGTCAGGGCAGGACGCGACCCTCGGCATGAACGCCGAGTTCGCCCGGCTCGGCGTCCCGATCGGCATCCCCGCGGAGGGAAAGCCGTTGACGGTCGGCATCGCCAAGTTCGGCCGGCTGGAACTCGCGACCGACGCCCTTCTTCCCGATTCGGGCTCCCACGTGCCCGATCAACTCTGGCTCGTGGAGACGGGCTTCATGCACGTGCGGCCGCTCGACGGCGGCGGCACGCTCGGCGGAACATTCCTCTTCGGCTCCGCAAGCGACCGGCCCTACGCCGCCGGCCGCGACCTCACGCTCATGGCGATCGCCTTCTACAACCGGCCCGCGGCGAACGACCGTGACGAGTGGAACTTCAGCGTCTTCTATTCGCCGACGTCGCAGCTGCCCTACCCGCTGCCGGGAATCGCCTACGCGTGGCGGCCCGACGATTCGTTCGAAGCGAAGCTCGGCGTGCCGGCGTCGGCCGAGTGGCGGCCCGACGACGACTGGACGCTCTCGTTCAACTGGTTTCCGCTCGTGAACGTCAACGCCTCCGCCCGCCGGCAGCTCGGCGACGACACGGCATTCGTCGCCTCCTACCGCACCGACACGCAGATTTATTTTCTGGCCGACCGGATCCGCGACGACGAACGGTTCTACGTCTTCGACCAACGGGCCGCAGCCGGCATCGAGCGGTCGCTCGGCGGCGGCTTCACGCTCGAGCTCATGGCCTCGTACCTCTTCGACCGCACGCTCTTCCAGGGAACGAGCTTCTCCTCCGGCCGCACGGACGTCTTGAACTTCGAGCCGGGGCTGGGCCTCTCGGCCCAGTTGCTCTGGCGCCGCTGACCGGCGTCACTCCCACGCCGACACGGGCACGCAGCTGCAGAAGAGGTTGCGGTCGCCGTGCACGTTGTCGACGCGGCCGACCGGCGGCCAGTACTTCCTCCGCTCGATCCCCGGCACCGGAAACGCCGCGACCTCCCGGGAATACGGGTGCGTCCAGGCCGTCGCCGCGACCGACACGGCCGTGTGGGGCGCGTGCTTGAGCGGGTTGTCATCCTTCGGCCACGTGCCGCTCTCGACGAGCCGGATCTCCTCGCGGATCGCGATCATCGCCTCGATGAAGCGGTCGAGTTCGTCGAGCGTCTCGCTCTCCGTCGGCTCCACCATGAGCGTGCCCGGCACGGGGAAGCTCAAGGTCGGGGCGTGGAAGCCGTAGTCGATGAGCCGCTTCGCGACGTCCTCGGCCGTCACGCCGCAGGTCTCCTTGAGCGGCCGCAGATCGAGGATGCACTCGTGGGCCACCCGGCCATTGTCGCTGGAATAGAGCGTGGGGTAGTGGTCGCGAAGCCGCGTGCTCACGTAGTTGGCCGCGAGGATCGCCGACTCGGTCGCCCGCCGCAGCCCCTCGCCCCCCATCATCCGGCAGTACATCCAGCTGATCGGCAGCACCGCCGCGTTGCCGAGCGGCGCCGCCGACACCGCGCCCACGTCGCCCATCCGAACGCCGCCGGTGGCATGGCTCGGCAGGTGCGGGACCAGATCCTCGACCACGCAGACGGGCCCCACGCCCGGGCCGCCGCCGCCATGGGGGATGCAGAAGGTCTTGTGGAGGTTCAGGTGGCTCACGTCGCCGCCGAACTCACCCGGCGCCGCCGTGCCAACGAGCGCGTTCATGTTCGCCCCGTCCACGTAGACCCTGCCGCCGTGGCGATGCACGATCTCGCAGAGCTTCTTCACGCCCGTCTCGAACACGCCGTGCGTGCTGGGGTAGGTGATCATCACCGCCGCGAGCCGGTCGGAATACTTCTCGCACTTTGCCTCGAGCTCCGCGAGATCGACGTTGCCCGCGGCATCACAGCCGGTGACCACGACTTCCATGCCGGCCATCTGGGCGCTCGCGGGATTCGTGCCGTGGGCCGAGGAAGGAATCAGGCAGATATCGCGATGCCCCTGCCCGCGGGCCCGCTGCCAGGCCCGGATCACCAGCAGACCCGCATACTCCCCCTGGCTGCCGGCATTGGGCTGAAGGCTGATGCCGGCGTAGCCGGTCGCCTCCGAGAGCCACTGCGTCAGCTGCCGCTCCAGAATCCTGTAGCCCTCGAGCTGTTCGGCCGGTGCGAAGGGATGCGGCCCGGCGAACTCGGGCCACGTGATCGGGATCATCTCGCTCGTGGCGTTGAGCTTCATCGTGCAGCTGCCGAGCGGGATCATGCTGCGGTCGAGCGCGAGATCCCGGTCGGACAGTCTGCGGATGTAGCGGAGCATCCCGGTCTCGCTGTGGTGCGTGTTGAAAACCGGATGGACGAGGAAGTCGCTCTTGCGCCGGAGCTCCGTCGGGATCCGAGGCTCGATTGACCGCTCGCACGCGGTGAATTCCGGAACGGTGCCGCCATGCCCGGCGGCAAAAACCTCCCAGAGCCGCACGACGTCGGCCCGCGTGGTCGTCTCGTCGAGCGAGATTCCGAGCGTAGAGGCATCGAGCAAACGCAGGTTCATCCCGCGGGCGACCGCCGCCCCGGCGATCGCGGCTGTGCGACCGCCCGTCGCGACCGCGAGCGTGTCGAAGAATGCCTCGTGCTTCACCGCGACGCCCATCTGCCCGAGACCCTCGGCGAGGATCGAGGCGAGCGCCGCGACCCGCCGCGCGATCCGCGTGAGCCCCTCGGGGCCGTGATAGACGGCATACATGCTCGCCACGACCGCCGGGAGCACCTGCGCCGTGCAGATGTTGGAGGTCGCCTTCTCGCGGCGGATGTGCTGCTCGCGGGTCTGGAGCGCGAGCCGGTAGGCGGGCCGGCCGTGCGAATCGACGCTCACGCCGACGAGCCTTCCCGGCATTGACCGCTTGAATTCGTCGCGACAGGCGAAGAAGGCGGCATGCGGACCGCCGCAGCCCATCGGCATCCCGAACCGCTGCGTCGTGCCGACGACGATGTCGGCCCCCCACTCGCCCGGCGGCTCGAGGAGCGTGAGGGCGAGCAGATCGCTCGCGACACACAGGAGCGCCTTGCGGGCGTGGACCTCATCGGCGAGCCCGCGGTGGTCCACGATCTCGCCGTCGGTCGCCGGATACTGCACGATCGCGCCGAAGCAGTCGCGCTCCGCGACGAGCCGGCCGACGTCTCCGTTCACGATCTCGATCCCGAGCGGCTCGGCGCGGGTGCGGAGCACCTCGAGAGACTGCGGATGGAGTCGCTCGTCCGCGAGGAAGACGTTGCTCTCGCTCTGCGAGGATCTTCTCGCAAGCGTCATCGCCTCCGCGCAGGCGGTCGCCTCGTCGAGGAGCGATGCGTTCGCGATCGGCATGGCCGTGAGATCGCAGATCATCGTCTGGAAGTTCAGGATCGCCTCCATCCGCCCTTGGGCGATCTCCGCCTGGTAGGGCGTGTACGCCGTGTACCAGGCGGGGTTCTCGAGGATGTTGCGCAGGATCACGCCGGGCGTGTGGGTGCCGTGGTAGCCCTGGCCGATGAAGCTCTTGAGGAGCCGGTTCTTCGCCGCGATGCCCTTCAGCTCGGCAAGCGCCGCAGCCTCGGTGAGCGGCGGCGGCAGCCGCATCGCGTTCTTCCTCGCGATCGTCGCCGGCACGATCCCGTCCACGAGCGACCCGCACGACGCTTCGCCGATCGTGTCGAGCATCCGACGCTCGTCGTCGGGGGAGAGGCCGATGTGGCGGCCCTGGAACTCGGCGGGGTTTTCGAGCCGCTCGAGCGGGTCGTGATCGCGGGCGACGCCATCGTCTCTCTGGTGGTCGCCGCGGGAAATCGGAGGCGGGGCGGTGAGAACCTTGGACATGGCAGGGCTCCTTGGACGTCGGCGAGCGGCCTTCCTGGCAGCCCACGATCAATCTGGAAACCCTGTTGTCCTGGTACCTGAGAGATTCGCCGCGGACCGCGTCCGCGGGTTGCCCCTTCGGTGGGCGAGGCGATGAACCCCGCCGCTCTCCAACAGTGTCTGTCGTCAGTACTTTTGCCTGAGCGTTCGGCCTTCGGCGGTCTTTCGACTCTCTCCTGACTTCCTGAGTCTAGGCTCCGCCCGGAAAACCGACAACATCCCCGGCCTCAGCCGCCCCGCCCCCGGTCGACGCGGCGGAGGACGCTGATGCAGTCGCCAAAGCGGGGCACGCCGATGCGGCATGGGCCGGCGGGCGAATGCCATTCCCATGTCGTCTCCTGCCGATCCACCGCGAGCCCCGCCCGTCGGGCCCAGCGGCGGATGTCCCGGCGTGAGACTCGGGATCGCCAGCCGGAGTCGGTGGCCACGCCGCTCTTCCCCTGGTGCCTCTTCCCCTGACACCACGTGCTGATCGCCGTGAGCGCCGCGGCAAACCTCCCGGAGCGACGGTCCGCATGGTGCACCACAGCCACTCCCCCGGGCCGCAGCACCCGCGCGATCTCGAGGAGATACCGCTCGCACTCCCGCGGACCGACATGCACGAGGCAGTCGTAGCTCCACACCACATCGATCTTCCCGGTCAGATCGGTGGGCAGATCGTCCCCCTGCGAGACGTGCGTCCGCAATCGTCCACGGCCGGCGAGCCTCGCACGACAAGCGTCGAGGCAGTTCGGCGAGATGTCGCAGAGCACGAGCAGGCCCGCCTTTTCGATGAGCCACTCCGACCAGCGTCCGTGGCCGGGCCCGATCTCCAGCACGGTGCCGCCGGCCGGAAGAAGCGGGCCGTACCGCGACGTGATGCCGGCCTTCCATGTGTCGTATGCGACACCGCAGGCCCGCGCCTGGCCATCCCACTCGTCGCCGTCCTGCGGCCAGGGGTCCTGCATGTCCCACTGCGCAAGATTGTCGACGACGGTGTTGTCGCCGCCCGCCCCGGCGTGGGCAGTGGCGGCTTCCGCGGCCCGCAGCCGGGCCTCCGCCGCGAGCCGCCACTGGCGGACCGGTTCCCCGAACCGCCGTTCGAGTTCGCAGATCATCGGCAGCCAGCGGGCGGATAATTCCGCCTTCACCCGCGCAAGCACCGGCCAGGCAGTAACGGTCCGTCCGGCGTTTCTCGGCAGGCCGATACGTTCCAGGGCGTCCGCCCTTGGCGGCGGCGGATCGATGCCGAGGAAGTCGCAGGTTCTGGCGACCACGCCGTCGGGGTCGCGGGCGATGTCGTCGTGAAAGAGCACGAGCATGCGGCCCTCCGGAAGCCTTCGCTGCCAGAGGTCGAGCGTGCGGAGAGAGTCGGTGCGGAGCACGTTGGAAGCTTCATTGCACGCGTGGCGAAGCTCCGCCTCGGTCGGGCAGGCGATCCCCGACATGCCCAACGCGTGGATCGCGCCCGAGACCGCCCGCGTGACCGGGTCCCGCAGGATGAAGATGACCTTGATCTGCGGCATCACCCGCACGATGTCGTCGACGTCGTGCTCATCGAGCGTCGCGTAGGCCGGCGTGAAGTCGCAGGCCACGCGGTCGGGAGCCGCAGCCGCGAACATCGTCGCGTAGTTTTCCCACGAGTGGGCCGGGGGAAAGGCGTGCCGCAGCAGCCTCCGAACCGCGTGCTCGCGATCCGGGCCTGGCATCCGGCCATCCGCTGATTCTTTCAGGGCCGCGAGCGCCTGCCGCTGGCGAAACTCACCGACGATCGGATCACGGCCATTCCAGTCGAACTGGTGAAACTCCTTGATCTCGCTGGGCCACACGCGGGGATGCGACTGAAGTGCCGCATGAAGCCAGGTCGTGCCTGATCGCTGCCCGCCGATGCAGAGCACGTCCGGCAGCCGAGGCGGCCCGGAGAAGTCATCGAGCTTTCCGACCGAGTCGCCGAGCCGCACCACCTCCGTCGCTGCGGGCACGGGTTCGACCGGTCCGGCGCCGGCCTGCACCCCGACGGCGAGAATCGGCTGCCGAGCGTTGATGATCACGGCCGCCGGCTCCCCGGCCCGCGCCACGAGCGGCACCGTCTCCTGATCCGCACCGCCGCCCGCGAGCACCGCCCGAAACGAGCCATGATCGACCGAGTCGGCCGTGGCCTCCCCGACAAACGGAAAACGAAAGAGGTAGATGCCCTCCGGCAGAAGTGGACCGGACGATCCGGCTTCGTCGCGGCACGGAAGCGGCATCCGCTGGAAGCCGTCGAGGCTCCGGCCATCGCCCCATACGCGGACCTGCCTTGACTGGCCGAAGAATTCAGGCGGCGCCGGCTCCTCGGGCCAGGATCGGACGAAACGGTCGCTCCGCCAGTGGTCGATCCGGGGTGAGTTCGGCGTTGTGGCCGAGGGGTCGCGGAGATGCCAAGACGCCAGCATCTCCGGATGCACCTCGATCGGCCATCGGGCAGCAACTCGCCTGTTGAAGTGCCAATCGCCGAGCGCCGGCAGCCCCTCGTGGAACGGCCCCACCTCGTCATAGACCTTGCGGCGAAACAGGAACGCAATCGGCGGAAAGTGGTTGCGATCGGCGAGGTCGGCCGCCGTGACCCGTTCGAGCGTCGGGCCGCACTCGACCACCTTCGTAGGCACATGCTCGCTCCCATCCCACCGCTCCCGGATGATCCGGCTGCGGCATGCGGCGGCCGCGTGGCCGTCCGCATGAAGTCTCTCCACCATCCGTGCGAGGAAGTCGGGGCTCCAGGTATCGTCGTCGTCATGGATCGCGATGAAGTCACCCGCCGCGGCGGCGATGCCCGCGTTGCTCGCCGCCTCCATGCCGTACTGCCGATCGCGGTGGAGAATGCCCAGCCGGCCCTCGAGCAGGTGTCGATAGGGTGCGACCTCCGACTCGACGAGGTGCGGAGGGCCGCCGTCGTTGACGATCTGAAGGAACCAGTTGGGGTACGTCTGCGAGAGCACGCTGCGAACCGCCCGCGGCAGCATGTGGATTCTCCACCTGGTCCGCATCACGACGAGCACGCAGCCGAGGTCCGGCTGATCCACCTCCCCGCCGGGAGGCACGATCGCCGTCGTGTCATCAGAGGCCGTCGTGTCATCAGAGACTGTGGTCCGGTGGTGCCAGAGCGCGGGATCGACGAGCCTCGCCGCGGCGGCCGCACGGGCCCTCGCGTCGGGAAGACCGCAGAAATCTCCCATCTCGGCAAATGCCGACCTCGGATCGCGGATGATGAATTCGTGCCGAAACGTCCTGCAGGCGAGCCCAGCCGCGTCGCGGTCGATGCTCCGCTGGTGGTCGGCCCAGATTCGCACCGCGAAGTCCCGGGTCATGCCATTGCGGTCCGCGAGCGAGGCGGCGACCTCCTCGGCGTCGCGAAAGATCCGCAGGATCCGCAGCGTCGCACCGACCCGGCCGGCCACGGCTCTCCAGAGCGGAATGAGCAGGCTCGACCGCGGATCCTTCACGAGCCAGTGGCCGCGGGTCGCCACTTCCTGCCGGGCGATGGCGGTGAAGTTGTCGATCGTCTCCTGCGTGTCGGGCCACTCCATCCATCGGCTCGGCAGCGGGCCGGGCGACGAATGCCACTCGCGGCCGAACCGGATGAGGAGCCGCTCCTGGGCCCGCCAGACGTCGGCGTGCTCCCAGTGGCCGTGCGGGTTGGCCAGATGCGGCTCCGTGTCGACCCGCTCGCCGAGGTTGGCTCCCATCGCATGCAGGCCCCGGGCGACGAGCGACGTGCCCGAGCGATGCATGCCGACGACGAGGATGATCTTCGCGGTATCCAGCGGTCACTCCCTGCGGCTCGTTATGAACGCCCGATCCGGTCGAGGCAAGGCGACTTTCGCCCCGCGACAAAATAGAATCCAGGCTCGTCTGCTCGGTCGTTTGCAGTCCCTCGGGAGTCGAGCGTGGAAGTCGATTTGTCGTTCAGCGAATCGGGCTCCGGAGAGCCGCTCGTGATCCTCCACGGGCTGTTCGGCTCGAAGCGCAACTGGGCGTCGATCGCCGCGAGCTTGGGACGATCCCGGCGTGTCGTCTCCGCCGACCTTCGCAACCACGGCTCGAGCCCCTGGAGCGACGAGCACGACTATCCCTCGATGGCCGCCGACGTGGTGCGGCTCATCCGCCGCCTGATCGGCGGCCCGACCGCACTGCTCGGCCACAGCATGGGGGGCAAGGTGGCGATGGTCGCGGCGATCGAGCACCCGGAACTCGTCGATCGCCTCGTCGTGGTCGACATCGCCCCGGCCCGGTCCACCGCCACGTCGATCGAGGTGCTCCACGCGATGCGGAGAGTGCCGCTGGCCGACTGCTCCCGCCGGTCGGACGTCGAGGCGGCGCTCGCGGAGGCGATCCCCGACCGCGGCCTCCGGTCATTCCTCTTGCAGAACGTGGCGAGCGGCCCCGAGGGCCTCACCTGGACGGTGAACCTCGCGTCGCTCGAGCGGCATTTCGACACGATCCTCGACTTTCCGAAGCTGCCGCCCGGGAAAGTGTTCGACAAGCCGACGCTCTTCATCGCCGGGGCGAAGTCGGACTACATCCAGGACCGGCACCGGCCGGAGATCGCGCGGCTCTTCCCGGCCGCCACGATCGAGGTCATCGAGGCCGCGGGCCACTGGCCGCACGCCGAGGCGCCGGCAGCGTTCCTCGAATCGGTGAGCCGCTTTCTCGAAGATTGAACGCCGCGGACCTACGGCCGGCGGGGAGCGGCCTACGCCGGCGTCGAGAATCCAAAGAGCGAGCGGGCGTTGCCGCAGGAGACGTCGGCCACGAGTCGCTCGAGCCAGTCGCGGCGGTTGGGCAGGCGGCCGCTCTCGACGTCGCTCCCGACGAGATCGCAGAGGATCCGCCGGAAGTATTCGTGCCGCGGGTAGGAGAGGAACGACCGGGAGTCGGTCACCATGCCGACGAACCGCGAGAGCAGGCCGAGGTCGGAGAGCATGTTCATCTGGTCCCGCATGCCCCTCTCCTGGTCCAAAAACCACCAGCCGCTGCCCCACTGGATCTTGCCCGGCGTCGTGCCGTCCTGAAACGATCCCGGCATCGCGGCGAAGAGGGCGTTGTCGGCCGGATTGATGTTGTAGAGGATCGTGCGGCCGAGCGTGTTTTCCGCCGCGAGCGTGCCGAGGAAGCGGACGAGGCCGGGCCCCTGGCGGGCATCGCCGATCGTGTCGCAGCCGGCGTCGGCGCCGAGCCGTGATGCGAGCAGCGGGTTGGGGTCGCGGAAGGGTCCGAGGTGCAACTGCGTCACCCAGCCCTTCGCATGGTTGAGCTGGGCCACGAACCGCATGAGCCAGACCGTGAACCGCTCCGCCTCGGCGGCCGTGGCCGCCGTGCCGGCGACGGCGCGTTCCCAGATCGCCCGCGCCTCGGCCTCGGTGCACTCCGTGTCGGCGAGGTATTCGAGACCGTGGTCGGTGGCCCGGCAGCCGGCGGCGGCGAAGTCGGCGTGACGCCGCTCGAGCGCTGAGCACAGGCCGGCGAGCGTGTCGGCCCCCGTGCCCGCCGCGTCGGAGAGCCGACGCACCCACGCCCGCAGCGGCTCCGGCCTTCGCACTTTCACCGCGGCGTCGGGCCGAAACGTGGGCACGACCCGCGTCCTGAAGGTCGAGCTACCGGCAGCCTGCGATCGCAGAATCGCCTCGTGCCAGTCGAGGCTGTCGGCGGGGTCGTCGGTCGTGCCCACGACCTCGACGTTCATCCTCGCAAGGATCCCCCGCGCGGTGAGGTCGCCCGTGGCGAGCTGCCGGTTGGCCTCGAGCCAGACGCGGTCGGCCGAGGCGGGCTCGAGCAGTTCCTCGATGCCGAAGTGGCGGCGCAGCTCGAGGTGAGTCCAGTGGAAGAGCGGGTTGCGGAGCGTGTGGGGCACCGTCGCGGCCCAGGCGGCGAATTTCTCGCGCGGGGAGGCCGACCCGGTGATGAGATCCTCGGCGACGCCGTCGGCCCGCATCGCCCGCCACTTGTAGTGGTCGCCGTCGAGCCAGACGGCGTGGAGGTTCTCGAACCGTCGATCTTCGGCGATGTCGCGGGGGCTCAGGTGGCAGTGGTAATCGACGATCGGCTGCGACGCGGCCACGCGGTGGTAGAGGTCCGCGGCCACGTCGTTCGAGAGCAAAAACGAGTCGTCGCAGAACGGCTTGAGCATCCGCGAGAGTGTAACAAGGGAGGGGATGCCCCTACCACGTCTCCGGACATTCGCGACGGCATTCCGGGCCGTCGCTCTCTTTCACCGATGGACTGTTCAGGGGCAAACAAGCGAGCGACCTCGGCACGATCACACGAGTTTCGTGCGGCCGGGGATCGCGTGCGAAGGCGGCGGCCGCGAGGCGTCCCAGGCGAGGTCCTTCGGGAACAGGTCGAGCTTCGACTCCTCCGAGAGGAATTTCCACGTCACACGCTGTCCCGTGTAGGCGGCGACCCGGCCGAGCACGGCGGCGAGCGAACTGTCGGCGGTCTGCCGCAGCTCGACGATCGGCTTTCCGGCCCGGATCGAGTCGACGAGATCCTTGTGCTCCTGCCTGTAGGCGTCGGAGATGCTCCCCTTCAACCGCCAGATCTCGCGGCCCTCGCGATCGACGATCTTGGAGCCGACGTTCGAGGCCCCGATGTGGCAGCTGCCCTTCGTGCCGTGGAACACGTTGGAGACGTCCGTCGCGCTCCCCGGGATCTGCCGGCTCATGAAGGTCACGATTCGACCGCCCGGGTAGTCGTACTCGACGCTGAAGCTGTCCCACATCTCGCTGTCGTCGGGCCGAGTGAACCGGCCGCCCGAGCCGAAGGCCGACACGGGATTGGCCCCCATCACCCAGTTCATGGTGTCGATATTGTGGACCGATTGCTCGCAGATGTGGTCACCGCTGGCCCAGATGAAATGCATCCAGTTGTCGAGCTGGTATTCCGTGTCGCTGACCCCCTGCTTCCGCGGCCGATACCAGATGCCCGTGGAGCAGTACTTCGATTCACCGCCGACCAGGTCCCCGATGGCTCCCTGGCGGATCTGTTCGATCGCCCCGAGGTAGTTCACCTGCCGTCGATACTGCGTGCCCGTCACGATCGCCGTGCCCTTCTCCACCGCACGGTCGTGGGCCGTGAGGCAGATGCGGTACCCCGCCGGATCGACACAGACCGGCTTCTCCGCGAAGACGTGCTTCCCCGCCTCGACCGCATCGCGGATCAGCCCCGGCCGGAACCCGGGAGACGTCGTCAGGAGCACGACGTCCACGTTCGGGTCGTCGATCACCCGCCGTCCGCCGTCGAGCCCGCCGTGGATCGCGTCGTCGGGCAGGGCCACCTTGCCCGGATGCTCCGCCATCATCGCCTTCCGCACGGCGATGCACTTCTCGGGAAAGAGGTCGGAGGCCGCCACGAGCGTGACGGCCTCGTTGATCGTGAGCGAGTCGTTGATCGCGCCGCCGCCGCGGCCCCCGCAGCCGACGATGCCGAGCCGCAGCGGCCGCAGCGGCTCGGCAGATGCGACCGACGAATGCACCATCGATCCCGCCGCGAGCGCGGCGGCTCCGGCGTTGAGGAACTCGCGCCTGTTCGTCGCCATGGTCGTTTCCTTTCAGCCCAGCAGGGCCTTCTTCATCTGTCCGAGCACGTCCCGGAGCCGTCCCACGTCGCCCCCGGAGACCTCGGCCGACACCCAGCCGGTGAAGCCGATCTCGGCGAGCGCCTCGCGGACTGCGGGCCAGTCGATGTCGGCGTCGGCGATGTCGACGAAGCCCTTCCACGGGCCCTCGGCGTCGGCCTTGGCGTTGGAGTAGCCCTTGATGTCGAGCTTCACGATCCGGGGCCCGAGTTCCCGGATCCAGGAGGCAACGTCGCCGTAGCGAGCATGGTTGCCGAGGTCGAAGAAGGCACCCACCCACGGGCTCTCGAAGCTGTCGATGTAGTCGGCAAACGGCCTCGCGGTCTGACGTCGGCCCCCCTCGGCGTCGTAGAAGAGACCGTTCCAGACGTTCTCGAAGAGAATCCGCTGGCCTAGGCTTGCCGCGAGCGGAATCGCCTTCGCGATCTCCGCCCGGGCGCGGTCCGGTCCGTCCGGGCCGTCCTTCGAGGTGCCGATCACGAGCAGCACCCCGCTGCCTCCGACGGCGTGCGAGAGCCGGATGCAATGTTCGAGATTGGCCAGCCCGGCCGACCTCACGGCCTCTTCGGGGCTCGTGAGCGTCTGCTTCCAGTGGTTCGGGTGGATCGTGTTGTGGATGAACACGCCCGCGGCCGCCTGGGCTCGGCGGAGCTGGTCGACGCTGACGGCCCCGGCATCGTCGAAATCGACGCCGTCCATCCCGGCCTCTCGGGCCGCGGCGAGCCGGGCCTCGATCGACGGGCCCTTCGTCATCGAGTATTTGCAGGAGAAGAGCAGGCTGCGATCCGCCATCGGCGGCAACGCGATCACGCCCGGCATTCCATCCTCCGCGAGCGTCGTTCGCGACCCGGACGCCGCGAGGGCCGCCGCGGCCGCGGTGGTCGTGAACGCGCGGCGATTCATTACGAGTGAACTGCGCATGCCGCGAATTGTCTCGCGGCGGCCACCGGCGATCAACCCTGACCGACGGGCTGGCGGGTTGGTCAGCGCTCCGACTCTCAAGTACGCTACGCCAAAGCAAGAAGGAATCCCATGAAGATTTCCATCCACGTCGATCGGGCCGCGCTCGGCCGGCAGGTCGCGGCCGACGCCGCCGAGGCGATCCGGACGGCAGACCGTGATCGTGGCGGGGTCACGCTCGTCGTCGCCACCGGCTCTTCGCAGTTCGAGGTGCTCTCCGAGCTCGTGATTCAGCCGGACGTTCCATGGGAGCGGGTGACGGTCTTTCATCTCGACGAATACGTCGGCCTCTCTTCCGCCCATGCCGCGAGCTTCCGCCGCTACCTTCGCGAGCGATTCGTGCACCGGCTGCCCACGAAGCCCGCCGCATTCCACGAGCTCGATGGCGAGGCCGACCCCACGACAGAGTGCCGGCGGCTCGCGGCGGTCGTGCCCGCCGGGCCATTCGACGTGGCGCTTGTCGGCATCGGTGAGAACGCCCACCTCGCCTTCAACGATCCACCCGCCGACTTCGACGCGACCGACCCGTACCTCGTCGTCGCCCTCGACGAGGCCTGTCGGCGGCAGCAGGTCGGCGAGGGCTGGTTTGCCTCGCTCGCCGACGTGCCGACGCAGGCGATCTCGATGTCGGTGCAACGCATCCTCGCGAGCCGGACGATCTTCTGCTCCGTGCCTGACCGGCGGAAGGCCGAGGCGGTGCGGGCGAGCGTCGAAGGACCCGTGACGACCGACGTGCCGGCCTCGATCCTCCAGCGGCATCCCGACTGCCGGCTCCACCTCGACCGCGACGCGGCCGCGCTGCTTCGGTCGCCGGCGAAGGGCTCCCGTGATTGACCTCCAGCTCAACGGCTACAAGGGAGTCGACTTCAACGCCGACGACCTGTCGGTGGACGACCTCCGCCGCGCGTGCCTCGCGTTTCGCGGCGACGGCGGCGGCCGGATGTTGGCCACGGTGATCACCGACGACCTCGACCGGATGGTCGGGAGGATCGACCGGCTCGCAGCGGCGCACCGCAGCGATCCCACGATCCGCGACATCATGGCGGGGATCCACGTGGAGGGTCCTTTCATCAGCCCGGAGCCGGGTTACGTGGGGGCGCACCCCGCCCGTCACGTGCTGCCTGCCACCGTCGCCGCGGCCGAATCGCTCGTCGCGTCCGGAGGCGGCCTCGTGCGGCTCGTCACGCTCGCGCCGGAACGGGATGCGGACCTCGCCACGACGCGGTTCCTCGCTTCGCAGGGCATCCTCGTCTCGGCCGGCCACTGCGATCCGTCGGCCGACGTGCTCACCGCCGCGATCGACGCGGGACTGCGAACGTTCACCCACCTCGGCAACGGCTGCCCGCTTCTCCTCCACCGCCACGACA
>JBIIOJ010000158.1:0-7248 GCA_044337015.1 Pirellulales bacterium | reverse complement strand
GTGATGAGGCTGCCGGGGGCCTGGCTCGGAGGCATGCTGTTTCTCATTCACCCGGTCTGCGTCGAGACGGTGGGCTGGGTGTCGGAGGTGAAGAACACGCTGTCGCAGCCGCTGTTTCTCCTGGCGTGTGCCTCCTTCGTGCAGTTCGACGACGCCAGCGAAGCGTCGCAGAGAAGGAAGCACTACCTCTGGGCGGTGGTGTTCTTCCTGTTCACGATGTTCGCGAAGACGGCGGTGGTGATGTTTCCGTTCGTCATCCTGATGTACGGATGGTGGAAGCACGGATTCCCGGCCGATCGCCGCGGCATCACCGCGCTGCTGTTCGCGGGCGGCAGCCTCGCGGTCACCGTCGTGCCCCAGATGTTTTGGCTCGTGGCGTTGCGGGGAGGCTGGAGCAGCTGGCCGCTGTACCTCGCCTGCACGGCCGTGGCGGTGCTCGGCCCGCTGTCCTCGATGGCGCTGGCGGCCGTGCTGGCGAAGGACTCGTCGCCGGACGGCGGCGCGGACGCCCCGAAGACGCTCGAGCGGTACGTGCTCTACGCACTGCCCTACTTCTGGATCTCGGCCGTGCTCGGCATCGCGACCTGCTATTTCCAGTGGTCGCGTGCGATCGGCCAGGAGGCGATTCCCGTTGGCGGCGCCCTCTCCAGGATCGCGACCGTCGGCATGGCGACGCTCTTCTACCTCTGGAAGACGATCTGGCCGTTCAACCTGCTGACGATCTATCCGCGGTGGGAGGTCGATCCGCCCAAGGTGTGGCAGTTCCTCCCCTGGCCGATCATGATCGCCGCCGGCTGGTGGCTCTTTCAGCACCGCGGCACGGCCGAGCGGCCC
Source organism: Pirellulales bacterium (assembly GCA_044337015.1). GTDB lineage: Bacteria > Planctomycetota > Planctomycetia > Pirellulales > UBA1268 > UBA4655. Next base: position 6,414 of record JBIIOJ010000158.1, on the reverse strand, counting down.
ACCTGGCAGCGGCACATGATCTTCGTGCTCACGTTCTTCGTGCTCATGCTCCTGCCGATCATTGGCATCATCACGATCTCGTACATGCGAATCACCTGGGTGGCGGATCACTTCCTCTACACGCCGATGCTGAGCCTGATCGGGATCGCCGCCGCCGGCGTCGCCGGCTGGTACGCGAAGACCAAGCCCCAAGAACAGCCCCTCGCCCTGGCCGCCGGGGCCGTCGTGCTCGCCGTCCTCGGCTACTCGTCGTTCCAATATGCCCACGCCTGGGCCAACGAGGAGTCGCTCTGGCCGCACACCATCGCCGGCCACCCCAACCCCTGCAATCCGGGCTGCGGCTGCTGGCAGGCCCACAACCGGCTCGGGGCCAAGAAGTTCGCCCGCGGCGACGTCGACGCGGCCCATTACCACTTCCAGAACTCGACGCGTCTGCGGCCCGACCTCGGTGAGACCCACAACAACCTCGGCACCACGCTTTCGGCGCGGGCCCAGCGTTTCGCCCAGCAGGGCAACCCCGAGGCGGCCAAGCGGGAGATGGACGCGGCGATCGAGCAGTTCGCCGAGGCGGTCCGCGTCACGCCGCACGTGCCGGCGATCCAGGTGAACCTCGCCAACGGCCTCGCCGCCGCGGGCCGGTTTGGCGAGGCCGCCGACCAATACAAGATTCTGCTCGAGAGGGAGCCGAACAACCCGGCGCTCCTCAACAACTACGGCGTGTCGCTCTACAAGCAGGGGCTCAACGACGCCGCGGTCAAGCAGTTTCGCCGCGCCCTCGAGATCGCGCCCGACATGAAGGATGCGAAGGAGAGCCTCGCCGTCGCACTCGGAGAGAAGCCCGATTCCGCGAAGCCGGCGGAAGCGACTCCGTCTCCACCTCCGCCCGGCGGCCGGCTCAACCTCGAGGCACCGATCTCGCCGACGCTCAATGCCGCCCCGGCGATCCCGTAAGGCGACGCCACTCTAAGTAGCCGCCCCTGCAACGCCACGCATGCCTTGTAGCCGCAGAGTGGCACTCTGCGGAAGACTCGGTGCGAGGGGGGCAGACTGCCAGTCTGCCACTACAAAGTCATGCATGACTCGTAGCCGCGTTCACCGGCCGCACCAGTTGATCCGGGCGAGTCGCACAAGATCGCATAGGCCCTTCACCGCCTCCGCGACGTTCGCCTTGCTCGAACCACGCGTCCGATCGGTGAACGTGATCGGGATCTCGAAGATCCGGCCGCCGGCCTGATGCACGGCCCAGAGCAGGTGCTCGAAGAACGCGTAGCCGGTGGAGAGATCATCCGGAAGCCGGTCGAGGATCGAGAGCCGCACGGCCCGAAATCCGCTCGAGGCGTCCCGCACCGGCACGCCGAGCACCCACCGCGTGAACCATCCGACGAGGCGGCTGGCGACATGGCGGGAGAGCGGCCATCCGACCGTGCGGCCGCCACGCACCCGCCTCGAACCGATCACGACGTCCACCGGCCGGCCCCCGGTCGGGTGCACCGCCGCGAGCAACCGCGGGATGTCGGCGGGATCGTGGCTGAAGTCGGCGTCCATGTTGACGCCAATCTCGAAGCCGCGGCTTTTCGCGATCCGGAAGCCCTCGAGGATGGCGCCGCCGAGCCCGCGCCTGCCGCGACGCACGATCACGTGCAGCCGTGGTTCTCTCTCTGCGACCTCGAGCGCGAAGCGGCCCGTGCCGTCGGGCGAGTCGTCGTCGATGACGAGAAAATGCAGATCGGGCGACGCCGCGAGCACCGCGTCGATGAGCGGGCCTATGTTTTCCCGCTCGTTGTACGTCGCCGCCTGGACGAGCACGCGTCCGGCGGGCCAATCTTCGTGGGAATGGAGGTCGCTCACACGGGCGAGTTTACCGGCCCGCCTCGCCGCCGTCGCCTCGCCGCAGGCGGGCGAAGAGGCTGCGGTAGTCGCCCGGCCGCACCGCGAAGATCGATCGCTTCAGGTCGTCGGCCGCGACGTACTCGTCGTCCTCGATGACGACCATGTCGGAGTCGTCGATCGCGACGGCCGAGTCCGCTGCAGGGGCAGGCTCGATCACCGACGCGGCTGAAGCCATCCCGCCGCCGGGCGTCGAGCGTGGCTGCTCGGTCTTACGATCCCGGCCGTGGGACGATTGATTCGCGGATGATGACACCGACTCCGCCCGCTCCCACGCCTCGAGCCTTCCTGCGAGGTCGGCCCCTTCGCGGCTGGCCACGTGGAGCCGATCGCGAAAGTCGTCGGGTCCGCGGACGACGAGCCGCTCGGCGACCGGCTGCTCCGAATGGAAATACTCCTCGAACGGATCGTCGGCGGGATCGAACACGAGCTCGACCTCCGGGCCGCTCCAGGGATCGCTGCCACCCTCCTCGAAGGCGATCACGTCGGTCGCAACCTCGGAGCCGGAAACGACGGAAGCGGGAACGTTCGAGCCAGGAACATCGCCGGCGGGAACATCATGCCGAAGGAGCAGATCGTCCTCGAGCGAGCAGAACTCGATCGCACTTCCCCCATCGACGCCAAAGCTGCCGCAGGCGGCGACCCGATCGTCCGACACTTTGGGCTGCGGCTCGTCGGAGCCGGTCGCGGCCGGCGCGAACGCCGCCGGCGAGGGGCTCGGCAACTGCTGGATCTGCCGCCAGGCTGCCTCGATGTCGCCCGTCGCGATCCGGCTGCGGCCCTGCTCTTGCGCCCGCACGAGCGCATGGTCGCACAGCTGGTTGATGAGCCTCGGCACGCCGTCGGTGATCGTGAAGACCGCATCGTCGCAGCCGGACTCGAACGTGGCGTCCCAGTTCATCGACGCCGCGGCGCACTGGGACCGCAGGTAGGCGACCGTCTCCGCGTGGTCGAGCGGCTCGAGGTAGGCCCGCACTGCGATCCGCTGCGCGAGCGCCTCCATACGCGGCGAGGCGAGCCGCTCCTCGAGGTCGGTCGTGCCGGCGAGCACGACATGCACCGCGGGCAGCGGCGTGGGAACGTTCGAGAGCAGCCGTAACTCCTCGAGGAGGCGGATCGGAAGCGTGTGGGCCTCGTCGACGAGGATCACGAGCCCCGAGCCCGTTGCGGAGAGGCCGCGGACCCGTTCGAGGACGCCGATCCGCAGGTCGGCCTCGTCGATGCCGCGGTAGGGCTCGCCGAGCTCGGCGAGGATCGATTGCCACAGCGCCCGCCGGGTGCAGATCCTCGCGCCGGTGAGCAGCGCGATGTCGAAGTCGTCGCGAACGTGCTCGGCGATCACCGAGAGCAAGAGCGACTTGCCCGTGCCCGGCCCGCCGACCACCATGCCGATCCCTTCGCTGCGGCGGATCGCCCGCTCGAGGTTGCCTCGGGCGGCGTCTATTCCCCTCGCCGGATAGTAGAAGGCCGTCCGCGGGGCGGCGAGAAAGGGGCGGGTAGAACGTGGTCGCGCAGGTGAGGGCATGAAGGTACGTCCGGAGGAATCGCGACGGGCGGGCAACGGCACCGCCCCGAAAGATCGTTTCGGCCTTTGGCGGCGGCTTCCTCCACCCGGCGGGCGGCCCGTAGACTTTTCCGAACGGGAAAGAGGGCCACGGTCCGATCGGTGGCGAGGAGTGTGACGATGAAGGCGGTTGAACGGTGAGCGACACGAGCCCGGAGCACGCGCCGCTGTTTCGCGTGAAGATCTGCGGCATCACCACGCCCGACGACGCCCGCCTCGTCGTGGAGGCCGCGGGGCATCACGCCGCCAGCGGCACGATCGCGATCGGTGTCAACTTCGTGGCCGGCTCACCGAGGGCCGTGGGGCTCGATGCCGCCCGCGCGATCCGCGACGCCACGCCGGAGGGGATCGCGTGCGTCGGCGTCTTCGCCGGGGCCGATGTGGCGGCGATGAAAGAGACCGCGGTCGCGGTCGGGCTCGATGCGATCCAACTCCACGGGCCGCTGACCTCGGAGGAGCTGCTCGCGGCCGACCCGCCGGAGCGGTGCCGTGAACTCGCGCCGACGCCCGTGATCCGCGCGGCACGGCTCGAGGCCGAGGGCTTGAGCGCGGCGAGGGCCTGGCTGGCCCACGCGGTTGCCGCGGGCGCGGCCCCCGCGATGATGCTCGTGGACGCAGCCGTTGCGCGTGGAACGCCCGCCGGCCGGCTCGGCGGCAGCGGAGAGACGGTGGACTGGAAGACGCTTGCCCGCGAGGAACCGCTTCACGTGGCCGCGGCGCTTGCCGGGGGACTCACGGCCGACAACGTGGAACGGGCCGTCCGGGAGGCGCGCGGGGCGTTCGCGATCGACGCCGTCGATACGGCCAGCGGCGTGGAGCGGCGGCCCGGGGTCAAGGACCCCGCCAAGGTCGGGGCGTTCATCGCGGCCGCCCTACGGGCTCTCGCGGCCGGTTGAGCCGGGGTTTCCAGCGTCCCAGGGCCCTGTGCGAGCCGTGCCGGGCGGCTACACTTGAGTCAACTCGACTCGTTCAATTCTTTTCTCGCTCGTTCCCGCTCGTTCAAGGAGGTTCCCCCGTGTCTCATGTCGAAACCCGTCTGCCGTACAAGGTCGCCGATCTCTCTCTCGCCGAGTGGGGCCGCAAGGAGATCATGCTGGCGGAGAACGAGATGCCAGGCCTGATGGCACTGCGGCAAAAGTACGGCAAGTCGAAGCCGCTCGCGGGTGCCCGGATAGCCGGCTGCCTCCACATGACGATCCAGACGGCCGTGCTCATCGAGACGCTCAAGGAACTCGGTGCGGAGGTCACCTGGAGCAGCTGCAACATCTTCTCGACGCAGGACCACGCCGCCGCGGCGATCGCGAAGGCCGGCATCCCTGTCTACGCCTGGAAGGGAATGAACAACGAGGAATTCGACTGGTGCATCGAGCAGACGCTCTTCTTCCCTGACGGCGAGCCGCTCAACATGATCCTCGACGACGGCGGCGACTTGACGGCGATGGTTCACCAGAAGTTCCCCGAGCTGCTCGGCGGCATCCGCGGGCTCTCGGAAGAGACGACCACGGGCGTCCACAGGCTCTACCAGATGCATGAGAACGGCGAGCTGAAGCTCCCGGCGATCAACGTCAACGACTCCTGCACGAAGAGCAAGTTCGACAACCTCTATGGCTGCCGCGAGAGCCTCGCCGATGGCATCAAGCGGGCCACCGACGTGATGGTGGCCGGCAAGGTCGTGGTCGTGGCCGGCTACGGCGACGTCGGCAAGGGCTGCGCCCACGCGATGAAGGCCCTGGGGGCCCGCGTGATCGTGACGGAGGTCGACCCGATCAACGCCCTGCAGGCAGTGATGGAGGGCTACGAGGTCACCACGATGGAGGAGGCCGCCAGCCGCGGCCAGATCTTCGTGACGGCCACCGGCTGCCGCGACGTCATCCGTGGCGAGCACATCAAGCAGATGCCCAACGACGCCATCATCTGCAACATCGGCCACTTCGATCTGGAGATCGACGTCGCCTGGCTCGAGGGGACGAAGGGCGTCAAGAAGGTCGAGATCAAGCCGCAGGTGGACCGCTACACGCTGCCGAGCGGCAACAGCGTGATTGTGCTCGCCGAGGGCCGGCTCGTGAACCTCGGCTGCGCGACGGGCCACCCGTCGTTCGTGATGAGCACGAGCTTCACCAACCAAGTGCTCGCGCAGCTTGCCCTCTGGCAGGAGTCGGAGAAGTACGACATCGGCGTGCACCTGCTGCCCAAGAAGCTCGACGAGGAGGTCGCCAGGCTCCACCTCGACAAGCTCGGCGTGAAGCTCACGAAGCTCACGAAGGAGCAGGCTGAGTACCTCCACGTCCCGGTGGAAGGCCCGTTCAAGCCCGAGTACTACCGGTACTGATCCCGACCGGTACTGAGCAGCCGTTAACGCTTCCGCCGCAATCGCGGGGCACCTCTCCAGCTCGGGTAGGCGAGGGGTTGCCCCTGCCATTGAGCCGGCGTATCTGCCCAGCGGAGGCATGGATGCCGAAGCGCAGGCAGATCCGAGCGAGTGGAGCCCAGGATGGGCGCAGCGAGCGTCCGGAGAGATGGCAGGGGCAGCCCCTCGCCGGGTTGGGCGACTTGACGTTGAGCGCAGCAGGCCAGACCCTGCCGCCGAGGTTTTGCTACGATCTCGACTCCCATCACCCCAGGAGTCTCGAGATTCCCATGCCCACTGTCGCCCCGCTCCGCGGCCTCCGCTACGACCCCAAGCACGTCGGCGCCCTCTCGCAGGTGATCGCGCCCCCGTACGACGTGATCGACGCGGCGCTTCAGACGAAGCTCTATGAGCGGCACCCGGCGAACGTGATCCGCCTCGAGCTCAACCGCGAGGAGCCGGGGGACGGCGAGACCTCGAACAAGTACACCCGCGCCGCGAAGTTCCTGAAGCAGTGGCGGGACGAGGGTGTGATCATGCAGGAGCCGGCCGCGGCTCTGTACGTCTACCACCAGGAGTTCGACGTGGAGGGAACGACGCACGTGCGACGGGGCGT
>JBIIOJ010000157.1:0-7252 GCA_044337015.1 Pirellulales bacterium | reverse complement strand
TCGATCATGCGAAAGATTCTTACCCGGTTCCGCGCGCGCTGTCTGCGCGGCCCCTGAAAAGGAAGGAGTTCAAGTGCCACGTCAGCTCCAAGGGAGGAGCGTGAGGGGCTGCCCGTGTCCCCGAGACGGCGTAGCTGACCAGCGCAGGCAGGGATGCCGGAGCGCCAGTCAGCTCCGAGAGAGCGGAGGCCCGGAGGGCCGTAGCGAACGTCCGGCGAGGGGATGCGGGCAGCCCCGAACCAGCACGTTGGAGGTTCGGTGAAAGAGATTGTGGCCTGCTCAGGCCGCCTTCGTGAGGCGGCTGATCTCGGCGCGGTCGTCGTGGAGATGCCGATGGAGCCGCTCCCGGTCGGCGGCGTCGGGTTTGAGGCCGGCGCCGAGCTTCGCGAGCAGTTCGATGTCGTAGTACCGCACGGCGTTGCAGAGGACATAGAGTTCTTGGAGCAGGTCGGGCGTGCCGGCCGGCGAGGTGATGTCGCAGATGTTGTCGGACCCGATCCGCACGTGGAGCCCGGCGGCGAGCATCTCGAGCACCCTCGCGATCGAGTTGAAGGTCGGCGTGTAGGCGGTGCGGTACTGCCGCATGCTGATCGCGGCAGACGGGCACGAGATTACGCCGAGGTTGAGTTCCACGAGTGAGTCGAGCAGCCGCTGGAACCGACGCTCATCGTAGGTCGACGGGGAGATCACGTGGACGAGCCAGACCCACGGGGTTTCCCAGCGGTTCACCGGCAGGTCGAGCTCACGAAACACCTTCACGAGCCGCTCAGACAAGTTTTCCGAGGGATGGTTCATCTGGTCGACGTGGACGTGGACGGGCTTGCCGAGATCGGCGGCGAGACGCAGGCCGCGGCGGCAGCACTCCTCGAAGCCTATGTGCTCCGGGTAGCGCCGTCGCTCGTCACGCTCCGGCAAGAGGCCGATGAAGTCGGCGATCCTCGCCCCTGCCACGAGGAGGTCCCACCGCCAAGGCTCGTCGTCGCGGAAACCAAGCGGCGAGTAGGCGCCGACATCGAGGTCGAGCGATCCCGTCCGCTCCCGTTTCAGTTCGACGAAAAGCTCGAGGCCGCCGAGACCGACCCGGTCGGCGGTCGTGTCGACGACGGTCGCGGCACGGGTCGTGCCCGCGGCCACCATGAGGTCGAGGAACGTGTTCACCCTCTCGGCCATGGCGGGCCGATCGTAGCAGGGGCTCTCGTGGATGGCGGGGATGAGCGAGTGCTTCGTCGCGAGGGAGAGCTGCCACTCGCGTCCCTTCTCGCGTTCGGAAAGGATCTCCTTCGTGGCGTCGAGCGTGCCGGACCGATCGAGATGGAGGTGCGCGTTGTGCAGGCCGCCGAGGGCGGTGATCCTGTCGTGCAGCTGCTCGAAATACGGACTCGTGTGCTTCATGGCCGGGGAAAGTAGGCAGACGGGTCCCGCAGGGGCCAGCCCAATTTGTGCGTTTTTTCTTGGGCGACCCGTCCCCCTTCAGGCCGTCGCGGCCGCCTTCCAGCCGCGATACCAGTCCACGAACCGGGCGAGGCCCTCGCGGAGCGGCGTGCTCGGACGAAAGCCGAAGTCGCGGGAGAGCGAATCGACGTCGGCGAACGTCGCCTCGACGTCGCCGGGCGGCTTCGGGCGGTCGACCCTCACCGCCTTCTTGCCGCAGAGTTCCTCGAGGATCCCGAGCAGGTCGTTCACGGTCACGGGTGTGTGGTTGCCGATGTTGTAGACCCGCCACGGTGCCGAGCTGGTGGCCGGGTCGGGCCGGTCGCCGGACCACGACGGGTTCGGCGCCGCCGGAGAGTCGACCATCCGTACGATCGCCTCCACGACGTCGTCGACGTAGGTGAAGTCCCGTCGCAGCAATCCCTCGCCAAAGACTTCGATCGGCCGGCCTTCGAGCATCGCCTCCGTGAACTTCCAGTAGGCCATGTCGGGCCGCCCCCAGGGACCGTAGACGGTGAAGAACCGCAGTCCCGTGCAGGGGAGGCCGAAGAGGTGGGCGTAGGAATGAGCCATGAGCTCGTTCGCCTTCTTCGTCGCGGCGTAGAGACTCACCGGATGGTCGACCGTGTCGCCGACGGCGAAGGGGGTCTTCGTGTTGGCGCCGTACACGCTGGAGGAGCTCGCGTAGACGAGGTTGCCGGTGCCCGCATGCCGACAGGCCTCGAGCAGGTTGCCGAAGCCGACGAGGTTCGACTGCACGTAGGCCGAGGGGTTCTCGAGCGACCAGCGGACGCCCGCCTGTGCCGCGAGATGGATGACGCACCGCGATCCCGCGGCCCGTACGACGTCGGCGACGAGCGTCGCATCGCAGAGATCACCTTCGACGAACCGCCAGCCGCGTTTCCCCGAAAGCTCCGCCAGCCGGTCTCGTTTCAGCCGCGTCGCGTAGTAGGCATTCACGTTGTCGAAGCCGACGACCTCCAGCCCGCGTTCGAGCAGCCGCCGCGCGACGTGGAACCCGATGAATCCGGCGGCGCCGGTCACGACGATCATCGACACCCTTTCGAAGCGATGGGCAGGGGCTCGACGGCCGACGCCGTGATCACGCGGCCAGGCGGCCTCGGTCTTCCCCGGGGATCGAGGCGGGCCGCTCGCTCCACGGCCGGAGGTTCCGCGACCGCCACCACGTCGAGACGGTCGTGGCGGCGACGACCCCGAGCCCGAGGAGGTTGATTCCGCCGAAGACGCTCGCGACAGCAACCCCGAGACTCCCGACCCAGGATACCTCACGGCCCGCGACGGCTGCCACCACCGCCACGAGGAGCGGCAGCGGAGCGAGCGAGAGCAGGACGAGCCCCGCGCCGACGAGCAATCGCGTCATCGGCACGGCCAGCCGCGTGAACCAGCAGAGCGTCACGAGATCGACCGCAACCTTGAAGGTGCGGGAGAGTCCGTATTTTGAGACACCCTGCCGCCGCGGATGGTGCCGGACCGGCATCTCGCTCCACCTCGCCCCGCGGGCGTCGGCGAGCACCGCGATGAAGCGGTGCATCTCCCCCTCGAGCGGCAGTTCCTCCGCGAGGTCGCGGCGGATCACCCGAAGCGCGCAGCCGAGGTCGTTCACCTTCACGCCGCTGACCCAGCGGATGAGGCGATTCGCCACGAGCGAGGGCAGCCGACGGGACCAGAAGACGTCCTGCCGCATCTTCCGCCATCCGTGGACGACGTCGTAGCCCTCCTCGAGCTTTGACAGCATCGCGGGGATATCGGCAGGGTCGTTCTGCAGGTCGGCGTCCATGAAGACGAGCACCTCGCCTCGGCTGACCCGAACGCCGGCCTCGATCGCCGCGGTCTGGCCGAAGCAGCGTCGCAGATGGACCACGACGAGGTCTTCCCTCGGTGCGGCTAGCCGATCGAGCATCTCCCCGGAGCCGTCGGTCGAGCCGTCGTCGACGAGTACGTATTCGCGCTTCCCGGCAAACGCGGCCAGGGAGGCATCGAGCGCTTCGAGAAGCGGCACGAGGTTCTCTCGCTCGTCGTGAATCGGGATCACCACCGAGATCTCGATCGGGGGTCTCACGCACCGCAGCATCGTCGTTTCACCCATCAAGGCGCACTCCCTTAGAGGGCGGGAATCGGCAGCACGGTCCCCCGGTCTGTAGTCGCCCCGTCAAACGCGCGGCATCGGCCCAGCCTGCCCAGCCGCCGCCCCCGCCCCCGGCTCGGCAAAGCCCGCCGTCGGCTGAAAACCCTGGAAAAACCGGGGTTCCGGGAAATCCGCAGGCCTGCGAAATTTTTTCGTGACACGGGGAACGTCGTCGGCAACAGACCAAATGGCGACCGACCGTGGCACGGAAAGGAACCGTGGACGAATGGGCGCCGGTGAAGCCGAGAGGATCGCGAACGGGACGGTCTTGGACGCGTCGCTCACCGACGAACAGCTCGCCGCCCAGGCGGCTCGCGAGGGGTCGGACGGAACCGCGTTCAACGAACTCCTGTCACGATTCAGGGCCCGCGTGTGGCGGGTCTGCTTCCGACTGATGGGCAGCGAGCATGACGCGGAGGATGCGGCGCAGGAGGTTTTCGTCCGGTTGTTCTTCGACCGGGGGAAGTTCGAGGGGCGGAGCCGTTATTCGACCTGGCTCCACGGCGTGGCCATCCGAACCTGCCTGACCCTGAGACGATCTCGCGGGCGGAGGAAACGTCGGGAAAGCCCGGCTGGCGACGAGCTGATCACGGAGCAGAGCGACACGAGGGCGAGCGAGACGAAGCGGATCGACGAGCGGCACGACATCGTTCGGCTGCTCGACGGGCTGGACGAGGAGGATCGGGCGCTCGTGCTGATGCGGTTCGGCGAAGGACACGAGTACGACGAGTTGGCGGAGATGTTCGAGACGACGCCGGGAGCGCTGCGGATGCGGGTGAGCCGGATTCGCGAGAAGCTCTCGGCGAAGGCGGGGCGGATTTTCGGCAAGGACTGACGCGACGGACACGACAAGGCAAAGACGGGCAGAACGACATGGACCTCCTCGAACAGATCGCCGACCGGCTCGTGGATGCGGACGTGCCTCCGGTGCCGGAGCGGTTCGAGGCTGGGGTTCGGCGGAAGCTTCATCCGCGATTGCTGGCGTCGCACGTCGTGGAGTTCGCGGTCTTCGCGATGGCGGCGGGCCTGTGGCACATGGCCACGGCGCTCGTCGCGGCAATGCACTACACGCTCGTCGGCTCGTGGCCGGCGGCGAACGGTTGGATGGCGGGACAACCATCGATTCCCGCCGATGGTGACGACAGGGGGGCGGCGACCGGGGGACCGGACGGACGCCAGGAATGAAGGAGACGGCGATGAACGATCTGACGAGTGTCGGCCGCACGGCGGCCGAGACGGTGAACGTTTCGAAGCAGGCGCTGGTGGACAGCTTCACCCAGGCCTGGGGCCAGGTGATCATGCTCGCGCCGAAGATGGTCGCGATGGTGGTCGTGCTCGTGGTGGGCTACGCGGTGGCCCGGTGGTTCGGCGGTCTCATCTCGGTGATTGCCGAGAAGATCGGTCTCCAGACCGCGGCGGAGCGGAGCGGGCTGGCGAAGAGCATGAACGACGTCGGCATCCGCCGGCCGCTCTCGGCGATCGTCGGCGGCCTCGTGTTCTGGCTGCTCATGGGCGTGTTCGTGATGGCGGCGTTCAACATCCTCGGCCTGCAGAGCATCTCCGATGCTATGGGCGAGGTGGTGAACTACATCCCGAAGCTGCTCGTGGCGACGGTCGTGGTGGTGATCGGCCTCTTGGCGGCGACCTTCCTGCGGGGTGTCGTGGCGACGAGCGCCGACCGGGTCGGCCTCTCCTACGCGGAGTACCTCGCCGGCGGCTGCTACTGGGTGCTTTCGATCCTGACCTTCATCGCGGCCTTCAACCAGCTGGGCATCCAGTTCGCCCTGCTCGAGAAGCTCATCCTCATCGGCTTCGGCGGCCTGTCGGTCGGCTTCGCGCTGGCCTTCGGCCTCGGCGGCCGCGACGTGATGAACGGGATCCTGTCGGGTTACTACGTACGCCAGCGGATCCAAGCCGGTGACCGGGTCACGGTCGGCGCTCTCGAGGGGACGGTCCGCGAGGTCGGCCCGGTCGCGACGATCGTGGAGACCCGCGAGAACGGCCTCGTGAGCCGTCACACGGTGCCCAACGCGAAGATGCTCCTGGAGGCGGTGCGGTAAGGCGAACCGCGAAGCCTCGATCAGATGGCGATAATCAGGGCCCGCGGCGGGAAACCGCCGCGGGCCCTTCGCATTTGTGGAGATCGATTCCGCGGGACGTGATCAGTTGAAGTCGTCGACCGCGGCCGGTGTGCCGCCCGCCTCGCGTTCCGCCTGCTCGTCCGCGGCATCGGCCGCTCCCTCCGCTTCGCCCGCCTTCCGCTCGGCAGGTTCTCCGGCGCCCGCGCCGAATGGATCATCGCCGAAGGGATCCGGCTTGTCGCCACCGGCGGCCGCGGGTTCGGCGGTGGGCTCCTCGGCCTCGGCCTCCATCGGCGGCTCGGCTTCAGCGGGCTCTTCGGCGAACGCGTCGTCCGCGGCGGGTTCGCCCGCGGCGGGTTCGTCTGCGGCCTCACGTTTCGGAGCGGCGGGTTTCGCGATATCGTCCCCCTCGACCTCGGGCCGGCGACGGCGGAAGATCGACTCGTCGGGCTCGGGGGCGGTCGTCGAGTAGCGTCGGCCGACGGCTTCAAGATCCCGCGAGTCGGAGACCGTTCGCGCCTTCGCGCGGTATCGCTCGAGGAGGAGCCTGTCGGCGCCTTGGACACGTTCGAGGGCACGGCCGATGTTTCGGCCGCCCTCCCCCGACGCCTCGAGCCGGGCACCTTCGAGGAAATCCGCCTCCGCCTCGTACTCGCGGCCGCACCGCCGCGCGGCAAGACCGCGAAAGTAGTACGCCCGCGGGTCCTTCGAGCCCGCTGCGATCACCCCCGAGAGCCACTCGAAGCTTTCGCCGTACTGGCCGCCATGGAAGGCGTGCATCCCGGCACCAAGGCCGGTGGACGCATCCATCGCCGACGACGGCGAAGCCGCCGCAGCGACCGCGACACCGCCCCAAACCGTCATGATCCGCATCAGTCTCAATTTCACGATTCGTTGCTCCTTCATCGGCAATGAGTCTCGATCCTACCCTCGGCCCGAGGCCTCGCCAAAAGCCGCCGCGGCCCGGAGGCGAAACGTTTTCTCGTCCAACCAGACTCCCTCGCGAAGCAGTTGCACCACGATCGACCGGCCCGGCCAGCCGAGGGCCGAAAGCAACCGGTCGAATTCCGGCTCAGGGCAGTGCCCCTTGAGTTCCGCGAGAAGCACGCGACCGTTCCGCTCGTGGATGGAGCCGTCGACCTGCCAGTCACGACCGCCTTGCCCGCCCCGCCAGACGAACGAACCATCCGGCTCCACGAACGCCCGGTCGAGCCGCGCGAGCGCCGCGAGGCAGTCGTCCCCCGCGACGTCCATCGGCACCGCCGCATCCTCCCGCGTCATCACGAGCGTCGGCCACTCTCCCAGCCGGTCGGCGTGGGCGGTGGCAGCCCGTGGCGAGGGCGGCCTCGGGTGGATCGAGATCTCGAAGGAGAGCATTCGCGGCTCGCTCACGGCGACGTGCTCCGGAGCACCCACTCGGCGTAGGCGGGCGACGCAAAGACCTCCGACACGAGCACCTCGGGAATCGCGTAGGCGTGCTGCTCGACGAGTGACGCGACGCACTCGGCGGTGCGACCGAGGCTGGTCTTCACGGTGAGCCTCCATTCGACCGACTGCTCGACGGCATCCTTCCAGCGGTAGACGCTCTCGACGC
>JBIIOJ010000156.1:0-7268 GCA_044337015.1 Pirellulales bacterium | reverse complement strand
CCACCGGCTTCGCGTCGCTCCAGAGGCCCTCGAGATCCCAGAACTCGCGGGCCTCGGCATCGAACAGATGCACGACCACGTCGCCGTAGTCGAGCACGATCCAGCGGCCCTCCTCGTAGCCCTCCGTACCTCGCGGCTTGTCGGAAAACTCCTTCGCGATCGCCTGCTTGATCTCGTCGGCCATGGCATGGATCTGCCGGCCGCTCGACCCGGTGGCGACCACGAAGTAGTCGAACATCGGCGTCACGCCGCGGAGGTCGAGCACGCGAACGTCGCCGCCGCGGGTCTCCTCGGCCACTCTCGCTGCAAGGATCGCGCGGTCTCTCGCAGAAGCACTCTGCCTCTCGGGGGGTCCGTTCGACGCGGTCGTGGGTGCTCGGGAGCTCATCGGGCAAGAAGTGTACCGCGGAAGGACTGCACGGCCATCGCGGCGCCGGCGACGACGAGATCGGGCACGTGCACCGCCCCCGGCAGGCTGTCGAGGATCGCCGGGGCGAAGCCTCCGGTGACGATGCAGGCCGCCTCCCGGCCGGCGGAACCGGGAAACCCACCCCGCGCGGCCTCGACGGACCTGGCGATCGCGCCGCGGAGCCCCCAGCCGATTCCCGCCGCGATCGCCTCCGCGGTCGATCTTCCCGGCATGGCGGGCGGGCTCGCAAGCTCGATCGACGCCATCTCCGGTAGCCGGCTCGTTCCGTCGGCAAGCGCCCGCGCCATGAGCGCCGGGCCGGGGAGGATCGCCCCGCCGAGGAATCCGCCTTCCGGAGAGATCATGTTCACGGTTACCGCCGTGCCGCAGTCGACCACGATCGCGGCCTGCCCCGGCTGCTTGAGGAACGCGGCGGCGGCGGCTCCTGCGAGCCGGTCGATGCCGACGCGATGCGGCTCGTCGAGCCGGACGTCGATCGGAAGCTCGGCGTGGGTGATCCGCCGCTGGCGGAGCGGATGACGACGCGTGGCCGACAGCTCCGCGATCGTGGCCTCGAGCCGGGCCGCAGCGGCCGCGTGGACGCTCGCCACGAGCACGACCGCAGGCCCCGCCGCTGCGGCCCGCAGCCACTCGGCGAAGTTCTCCGCGCGAAAGCCGCGGCTCGCGAGATCGAGCCGGCGGGCGAGCACGGGCAGGCGGATCCGCCCGCCCCGCGGATCGAGACCGTGGTCCTCGACCACCGCGAGCTTGATCCGCGTGTTGCCGACGTCGGCGACGAGAAAAGTGTCGATCGTTTCGCCGGAGGAGGGATCGATCATGGCCGCACGCCCCCGGTAGAGGCCGCCTGCACGGGCGGGCCCCCGCGGCCGGCGTCGCGTTCCCGCAGCTGCTGCGACACGGACGCAAGCAGACGATCGAGTCCCTCGCCAGTGACCGCCGAAAGCCCGATCACGGGCCGGCCGATTTCCCGCTCCAGTTTCTCGCGGGCCTCGGCCGATCCGGGCAGTTCGCTCTTGCTCATGACGACAATCTCGGGCCTCGCGCCGAGGGAGGCGTCGTAGCGGACGAGCTCGTCGCGGATGATCCGGTAGTTGCCGAGCGGATCCGTGCCGTCGACAGGCTCGGGCTCGACGACGTGCACGAGGATGCCGGCCCGCTCCACGTGTCTCAGGAACTCGTGGCCGAGCCCCGCCCCGGCATGGGCCCCCTCGATGAGTCCTGGCAGGTCGGCCAGGACGAAGCTCTTGTCCCGCGAGAGCTCGACGATGCCCAGGATCGGCGTCTTCGTGGTGAAGGCGTAGTCGGCGATCTGCGGCCGGGCCTTCGAGAGCCTCGAGAGGAGCGTGCTCTTGCCGGCGTTGGGACGGCCGACGAGCCCGACGTCGGCGATGACCTTCAGCTCGAGCGTGAGCCGGCGAAGCTGCCCCTTCTCACCCGGCTGCGTCTCGCGCGGGGCGCGGTTGGTCGACGTCTTGAAGTGGAGGTTGCCTTTGCCGCCCTGCCCTCCCTTCGCGGCGACGATCGACTCCCCCGCCGCCACGAGGTCCTTGAGCACGAGGCCCGTCGCCTCGTCGATCACGAGCGTGCCCGGCGGCACGTCGAGCACGAGATCCTCGGCGGAGCGACCGTGGCAGTTGCTGGGGCCTCCAGACGTGCCGTCCGCGGCCCGCCACTGGTGGCGGTGCGCGAGCGCCGAAAGGGAATCGACGCCGGATCGCGCAAGCAGAACGACGCTGCCGCCGTCGCCGCCGTTGCCGCCGTCGGGCCCGCCGAGCGGGACGTACTTCTCACGGCGAAAGCTGAGACAGCCTCGCCCGCCGCTTCCGCCGGCCACTTCGATCTGCACGCGGTCGACGAACACGGCGTGGCCCCGTGCGGGGCCCTTTCCGGGAAAACGTTCCGGGAGAATCAGCCCGCGATCACGCTGACCCGGCGGCCTTCACGGTCGAACGACACCACGCCGTCGGACAGGGCGAAGAGCGTGTAGTCGGTGCCGACGCCGACGTTCTTTCCGGCGTGGAACTTCGTGCCCACCTGGCGGACCAGAATGTTGCCGGCCCGCACGGCCTCGCCGCCGAACTTCTTCACGCCCCGCCGCTGGCCGTTCGAATCCCGACCGTTGCGGCTGGAGCCCTGACCCTTTTTGTGTGCCATCGCTGCTGCCCGTTCGCCTGAAGAAACCGAGAATGTGGGAAACCGAGGAGGGCAGCCGGTCACCAGGACCGAGGCCGCTCACTCCTCAATTTCGTACCGGAAAAACCACTCGTGGTCAATTCCCTCGTGCCGCCGGGTGGCCTCCGCGAAGAGAACAGGCCCCTCCGCCCCGAAGATTCCGGCGACAATCCGAGCCCGGGCCTCCTCCGAAAGCGGCCCCCCTTGGTCATCGCGAACAGCGTCAAGGGCGTCGCGAAGGCGGTCGAAAGCCTGGCGTGGCCCGAGCGTCGCGACCAGCAGCCGATCGACCCCCACGTCGTCGAGGACCACCGCGGCCCGTGCGGCCTCCACTCCCCGGGACAGCGAGTCGAAACGGACGGCCGCCGTACCGAAGAGCGACTTCACGGCCGTCGCGCGATCCGTGAGATCGCGGATCCGTTCGAGGCCCCGCACGACCTTGGCGAGACCGGCGAGCGGATCCTCGTCGAACGCTCCGGTCGCAACGCCGATCGACTCGAGCGTGGCATCACGGCGACCCTCGCCGTCCGTCGGCGTCATCACGCCCCGCATGACCTCCTCGAACGCGTCGGCGCCGCCGTCGCCAAAGACATCGCGCACCGCCTTCGCCCGGGCGGAAGGCGAATCGATCTTGACGATCGCGTCGATCACGGTCACCAGCGGCACGAGGCTCGCCGGCCGCGACCTCCTTATCGCCTCCTTCTCGGAGATCGGCGGCTCGAGCAGGTCGTCCCACGCGAGCCCGAGCAGCCCGAGCCCAGCGGCCGGGACGGCCTTCGAGCGGCCCACCCGGCCGACCGTATCGAGGATGCGGGAGCCGAGGGCCGACCTCTCGAAGAGACCCGAGTAGCCGAGACCGATGTCGGCCTCGGCAGGGTTGCGGTCGTCGCCGCGGTGCCAGAAGTCGAGGCGGAGACTCTCGAGCGCCACGCTCGGCGACGCGCCCACGGCCGCTGGCGGCCGGACCTGGAAACGATTCGTGAGGCCCGAGGCGACGATGGAGAAGAAGTGGATGTCGGGGTGAACGTTCTCCCAGATCGCCACGCCCCACCGCTCCTCGCCGGGAGCGATCTCGCCGGCCGTCATCGCGGCGGTGTCGAGCAGCGGCCGTCCGACCCGCTCCCGCCGTTCGATCTCCGCCATCGCAGTGGGGAGGCTGCGATCCGCGTAGCTGCGGTAGGCGGCGAGCCCTTCCGCCTCGGCGACCGCCTGCCGGGTCTCCAGAACAAACAGTGGCACGAAACGAATCGGCCGCTCGACCCGCTTCAACTCGCGGCGGGAAGAATCGACGGAGTCGATCTCGATCGTGAATACCCCTTCGTTCCGCACCCGGTAGACGAGGTACCACATCCGTCGCCGGGCCATCTTGAGGCCGGCCACCGGCACGTCCACGTCGATCAACCTGGGCGGCTTGAACGCGAAGCCGAGGCACCAGATGTCACGCTTCACCTCGTGGCCGTTCGGGCGGCCGTCGACGGAGGTCTCGAACTGCCCGAGCAGCGTCCGGTCTCGCGGCGAGGTCTCCGGCTTCCAATCCGGAATCCTCACCTCCCGGATCGTCGCCGGCACGTCGACCCGCGCGGTGACCGCGCCCATCGAGTCGTCCGGCGTGATCTCCGTGAGCACCCCGGGCGAGAGCAGGCGATAGTCCTGGCTTTCGGCAGCGCCGACCGCGGACGGCAGCAACAAAATGAAGATGGCCGCGGGGCCGCGGAACCGCGTGACGACATCCGGCGGGCAGGACTGCGACGAGACCATGACGCTTTTTTACCCGATCGGTGGCGACGGCACGAAGAGCGTTCAGGCCACGCGACGGGCCGCCGCCTCCGGGGCGACCTGGCCGGCAATCGTCGCCAACAGCTCCCGGGCGAGGGCCGCGTAGTCCTCTGCCCCGTGGGAATCCGGCGCGTAATCGAAGATCGACTGCCCGAAACTCGGCGCCTCGGCGAGCCGGACGTTGCGACGGATCCGTGATTCGAACAGCTTCGCCTGCCGCCACGAGGGATGCCCCTCCCCCGCGTCGAAGAACGCCCGGACGTCACGCCCCACCTCGGCCGCCAACCGCGTCCCGGCCTCGTGCATGCAGAGCACCACGCCGAGGAGTCGTAGCCGCGGATTGACGTGCTCCGAAACCAGTTCGATCGTGTCGAGCAGCTTGCTCAGCCCGTGGAGGGCGAGGAAGTGGGGCTGGAGCGGCAGCAGCACGTGCTCCACTGCCGCCATGGCGTTGAGCGACAGAAGGCCGAGCGAAGGAGGACAGTCGATCACGAGGCAGTCGAACGCCGGGGCGGTCGCCGCCTCGAGCTTGCGGCGGAGGATCGATTCCCGCCCCGCGCGGGACGCCAGTGAGATTTCCACGGCCGAGAGATCGATGTGCGAGGGCACGACCGCGAGCCCGTCGGACGCCGGGACGATCGCGTCGTCGATTGCCGCATCCCCGACGAGCACGTCGTACGCCGTGGTGGTTCCCGGCGCCACGGTCACGCCCAGATGGAGCGTCGCGTGCGCCTGCGGGTCGAGATCGACGAGGCAGACCCGCTGACCCTGCCGGGCGAGACCCACGGCGAGGTTCACGGACGTGGTCGTCTTGCCGACGCCACCCTTCTGGTTCGCCACCGCGATGGATCGCATTCTTCTATCGCTCCGAGGAGGCGGGAGCATAGGCACGCACCCCCGGTGGCGACAGAGCATTCGGTCCGGCCGACGCCGCTCGCCGCACGCCGACTCAAGGCCGCCGACGGCCTTCCTTGCCGATCCTTCCCAGACCGTCAGGCTCGTCGGCGGGGCCGCCCGAGGAGAGAAAGCCCTCGATCCAGGTCGACAGCCCGCGTTCGATCCGACCAAGCCGGACGCGACCGCCCGCGCCGACGCGGGTCATCCACCCCGACTCGCCGCGGTCCGCTCCGGCCGCCGGGGCGAAAGCCAGGATCGTCGCGTCACCGGCATCGATCGCCTCCGCCGACTCTGCAAAGGCGATCCCCCACCGCCACGCGTCCGCCGGCAGCCGGGCCGCGGGAGCCGTCGCGTCAGGATGGCGATCATCGCGGTCGTGCCAGTCGTAGTTCGCGTCCTCAACGAGCCCCCGTCGCAGGTGCACGACGCCCCGGGCAGCGGAGATGTCCCACCGCTCGACGGCCGACAGCCGCCCCTCCCGATCGCCCGGTCGAAGCCGGAGGAGTTCGACGCGACTCGACGCCGCGACCCGCCTGGCGGCGGGAGCCCCGAGGAACCGCAGGCAGCGAACGGTCTGGCTCCGCTGGTGGAGGATGCCAAAGAGGGCGAGGGCCGCCCCGAGGCCGACCATCAGGACGACGGCGAATCGGCCGACCCGTCCGGAAAGCGGGGCGTCGGACGGCGGCGTGTATGGTGGCGCGACGGGAGGCATGGGGCCCGGTCCTGTTCCGGACGGGGAGTCATATATACTCTGTGGCTTCCCGGAGAATTTCGTCATGGCGAATGCGTTCGATCCTTACCGCGAGGCGCTCGTGATGGAGCACCATACGATCTGGCCTGAGGCGTTCGAGGACTGGTCTGCCGCCGAAAAGGCCAGGGTCGAGCAGCTTATTCACGCGAGTCCGGCCGAGGCTTCCGTTCTCGACTACGTCCGCCAGCACACGGGATTCGCGAGGGTCATCACGATCACCCCCGAGGACATCGAGCGGGTGAGCGTCGCCTGAACATGCCTCGCATCCGCCTCAACCTCCCCGGCGGGAGCGGCCTGGACCGTTCCTACGACATCCTGGTCCGGCCCGGGGCGATCGGCGAGATCGGGCCCACGCTCTCGGGGCTGGGGGTCCGCCGGACTGTCATCCTGGTCGATGCCGCGATTCAAGCGACCCACGGCTCCGCCGTGGCCGTGGCGATCGGCGGCTCGGGCATTGCCTGCTCCACGATCGTCGTGCCGTCCGGAGAAACCTCCAAATCGGTCGCCGAGGCGGCGAGGATCTGGGAATCGATGGCCCTCGAGGCCGTGGATCGAAAGACGCACGTCTTGGCGGTGGGAGGAGGTGTCGTCGGGGATCTGGCTGGATTCGTCGCGGCGTCGTTCGCCCGGGGGCTCCCCTGCTGGCAGGTGCCGACGACGCTCGTGGCCCAGGTCGACAGCGCGATCGGCGGAAAAACCGGGGTCAATCTCGCTGCCGGGAAAAACCTGGTGGGGGCCTTCTGGCAGCCGCGGGGCGTGTTTTGCGACATCGGCGTGCTCGCCACCCTGCCTGAACGCGAGTTCGTGAGCGGGCTGGCCGAGGTGGTGAAATACGGGATGATCCTCGACGCCGATTTCTTCGATTGGCTCGAGAGAAACGTCGATCCGATCCTGGCCAGGGAAGCCTCGGCCCTCACGACGGTCGTGGAGCGATCCGCGGCCATCAAGGCCCAGGTGGTGGAGCAGGACGAGCGGGAGCAGACCGGCCTGAGGGCCGCGTTGAACTACGGCCACACGTTCGGTCATGCGATCGAAACCGCGTCCGGCTACGGCTCGCTCCTGCACGGCGAGGCTGTGGCGATCGGGATGCACTGTGCGGCCCGCCTGGCGGAGTCAGTCGGACGGATCGGGCCTGATGTCGTGGATCGCCAGCGAAAGCTGCTCGAAGCCTTTCGACTGCCCGCGGTCCGCAGGACATTTGGCGGTTCGCCGGATGCCCTGATCGCCATCATGCTCCGCGAC
>JBIIOJ010000018.1:0-23224 GCA_044337015.1 Pirellulales bacterium | reverse complement strand
CTGCCCGTGTGCCCGAGACGGCGTAGGTGGCCAGCGCAGGCCGGAGGCCAAAGCGCCAGCCACCTCCGAGCGAGCGAAGGGCATGGATGCCCGCAGCGAGCGTCCGGCGAGCGGCATACGGGCAGCCCCGAACCCCGCAAGTTGACGCGCAAGCGGCGGTCACCGAGGTACCCGATGCGCCGGCCTTTTACTTGCCCTGCAGGAGGCGGTCACCGAGGTAATTATCGAGATCCGCGATCGCGTGGATCTTCTGGCGAGTCGTCTCGCAGGGATACTCGACGCGGCGAAAGCGGACGGCCGATGGGCCCTCGACGATCACATAGCAGGCGCGGCGGTCGCCGTCGCGGGGCTGGCCGACGGAGCCCACGTTCACCATGGCCTTCGTGTGGGGCAACTCGTGCCGCCACTCCTGCTGGCCCGCCGGCAGAACCGGCTGGAGGAACTCGGGGCCGGTCGTGAAGATGCCGGGGATGTGGGTGTGGCCCTGGAAGCAGTACTGCTCGATGAGCCCGAAGATGTGCTCGAGCTTGAGCGGGTTGTAGATGTCTTCCGGGAAGACGTACTCGTCGAGCGGCCGGCGGGCCGAGCCGTGCACGAAGAGCATCTTTTCCTGCTGGTGGGTTCGCGGCAGCTCGCCGAGGAAGTCGCCCACCTGGGCGTTGCGGTACTTCGGCAGACGGTCGTGGGACTCGATCTGGCTGCGGGTCCAACGGATCGCCTTCTCAGCCCCGGTATTGAATCCCTCGGGGTCGAATAGGGCCCCCTGATCGTGGTTGCCGAGGATCACGACGCTGCAGCGGTCGCGGACGAGTTCGGCGCACTCGCAGGGATTCGGCCCATAGCCGACGATGTCACCGAGACAGTAGATGGCGTCGACCCGCTGGCGGTCGATATCCTCGAGCACCGCGTGAAGCGCCTCGAGGTTGCCGTGGATGTCGCTGATGATGGCCTGTTTCACGCTCGCTCGCACCGGGACCGAAGAGTCCGCTGATCGTACCCCCCGACGGATCGATGGCAAATGGCGACCGATTCCATGCCGCATGCCCACCCGCCCCGACGCCTGATCGCGATCGATACGTCCGCGTCGCAGGGCTCCGTCGCCGCCATCGGCGAGGGCGTGGAGTGCGTCGAGCGGCTGCCGGTGGCGATGGAGCACGCACGCTTGCTCGCGCCGGCCGTGGTCGCGGTCGCCGAACGTGCCGGATGGTCGATCGACTCGGTCGACTGCGTGGCGGTCGTCCGCGGGCCGGGCTCGTTCACGGGGCTGCGGGTCGGCGTCACGGCGGCAAAGGCGATCGCCTGGACGTGCGGCAGCCGGATCGTCGGAGTGTCGGCGGTCGACGCCATCACACGTGGAATCCGCCGCGAGCCGGCGGCACGTCCTGGCGCGGCCCTCGCGATCGCGTTCGACGCGGGTCGCGGCGAGGTGCACGCTTCGGACCTACGACTCGACGAGGAGGGGGCGGTCGCAACGGCCGCGCCAGGCCTCCGCGAGGTCGAGTCATGGCTCGAGTCGCTCGTCCCCGGCACGATCGTCGCCGGCCCGGCCCTCGAGAAGCTCGCCGACAGGGTCGCGGCCCGCGGCGACCTCGTCGTGACGGGCCGCGACCGCTGGTATCCATTCGCCCCCCTCGTGGCTGAGGCGGCAATGGCGAGGGCGGTGGCGGGCGACTTCGATGACCCTCGCTCGCTCGTGCCCGAATACATCCGGCCGAGCTACGCGGAGGAGCCCCGACAGTCCGGACCGCGGTGAAGGCGGCGACGGCTCCATCCTCTGGCGGGGCCGCAGGCGCAGGGTAGGATTGGGGCCACTTTTGCCCCATCGACATGGAAGTTCCACCATGATCCGCCCGATCCGCAAGCTGCTCGTCGCCAACCGCAGCGAGATCGCCATCCGTGTCTTCCGTTCGGCGCACGAACTGGGCATCCGAACGGTGGCGATCTACGCCCACGAAGACCGCTTCGCGCTTCATCGCTTCAAGGCGGACGAGTCCTACGTCGTCGGCAGGCCCGGCGAGCCGCTCCGCAGCTACCTCGACATCGATTCGATCGTCGAGGTGGCGGTGGCGCACGGGGTCGACGCGATCCACCCCGGTTACGGCTTCCTCTCCGAGAATCCGGAGTTCTCCGCGGCCTGCGGGAAGGCCGGGATCACGTTCGTGGGCCCAAGAACGGAACTGCTCCGCACGCTCGGCGACAAGACGGCGGCCCGCGACCTCGCCCACCGCGCCGGCGTGCCGATCCTGGCGGGCAGCTCGCAGCCGGTGACGAGCGTCGCCGACGCGTCGAGAATCGCGAAGGAACTCGGGTACCCGGTGATTCTCAAGGCAGCCCACGGCGGCGGCGGCCGCGGCATGCGGATCGTGCGGGGCGAGGAGGAACTCGCCGTCGCGCTCGAGAGCGCCCAGCGGGAGAGCCAGACGGCCTTCGGCAGCGCGAGCGTGTTCGTGGAGAAGTTCATCCCGCGGGCCCGCCACATCGAGGTGCAGCTGCTCGGCGACATGCACGGCAACCTCGTGCACCTCTACGAGCGCGACTGCTCCGTGCAGCGGCGGCACCAGAAGGTGGTCGAGGTCGCCCCCGCGCCGAACCTGCCGGAAAAGATGCGGGATGCGATCTGCGAGGCCGCGATCGCGATCGGCCGCACCGCGCGGTACGAGAACGCCGGGACCGTCGAGTTCCTTGTCGACGCCGACACCGGCCGCTTCTTCTTCATCGAGGTGAACCCGCGGATCCAGGTGGAGCACACGGTCACGGAGGAGATCACAGGCATCGACATCGTGCGACGGCAACTCCGCGTGGCGGAGGGCTACCGGCTCGACGACCCGCAGATCGGGCTCGGCGACCAATCGCGGATCAAATACATGGGCGCGGCGATCCAGTGCCGGGTCACGACCGAGGATCCCGAGAACCGCTTCCTCCCCGACTACGGTCGGATCACCGCCTACCGGTCGGCCAGCGGCATGGGGATCCGGCTCGACGCGGGCACCGCCTTCTCGGGCGCCGTCGTCACGCCCTACTTCGACTCGCTCCTCGTGAAGGTCACCGCCCGCGGGCTCACCCACGAGGAGGCCGCCGGCCACATCGAGCGGTGCCTCCAGGAATTCCGCATCCGCGGCGTGAAGACGAACATCCCGTTCCTCATCAACCTCGTCACGCATCCCGACTTCCTCGCCGGCAAGTGCACGACGAGGTTCATCGACGAGACGGCCTCGCTCTTCGACTTCCCCGTCCGCCGCGACCGGGCCACCCGCCTGCTCGAGTACCTCGCCGACGTCATCGTCAACGGCAGCCCGCTCGCGAAGGGCCGGCCCGCGGCGGTCCGCCGGCACGCGGCGCCCCTGCCCGAGTTCGACCGGATCGCCCCGCTGCCAAAGGGCAGCCGCGACCGGCTCAAGGAGTTCGGACCGCAGCGGTTCGCCGAGTGGGTCCGCGGACAACGGCATCTCATGTTCACCGACACGACCATGCGCGACGCCCACCAGTCGCTCCTCGCGACGCGGATGCGGAGCCACGACATGCTCGCCGTGGCCGACGCCTACGCCCGGCTGGGCAGCGGCCTGTTTTCTCTCGAGATGTGGGGCGGGGCGACCTTCGACACGGCGATGCGGTTCCTCAAGGAGTGCCCTTGGGACCGGCTGATCGAACTGCGGGAGCGGATCCCGAACGTGCTCTTCCAGATGCTTTTGCGGGCGAGCAACGCCGTCGGCTACACGAACTACCCCGACAATGTTGTCCGCGATTTCGTCAAGGAGTCGGCCGCGACGGGCATCGACGTCTTCCGCGTGTTCGACCCGCTCAACTGGGTGCCGAACATGCGGGTCGCGATGGAGGCCGTGATCGAGAGCGGGGCGATCTGCGAGGCTGCGATCTGCTACACCGGCGACATCCTCGACCCCGCACGATCGAAGTATTCGCTCTCCTACTACGTGGAGCTCGCGAAGGAACTCGAGAAACTCGGGGCCCACATGCTGGCCGTGAAGGACATGGCTGGCCTCTGCAAGCCGCTCGCGGCCGCGAAGCTCTGCGCCGCCCTCCACGATGCGGTCGGCATCCCGATCCACTTCCACACGCACGACACTTCCGGGGCGGCGCTCGCAAGCGGGCTCGAGGCCGCGAAGAACGGCGCGAGCGTGGTCGATGCGGCGATCGCCCCGTTCGCGGGGCTGACGAGCCAGCCCAACCTCAACGCGCTCGTCGAGGCTGTGCGCAACACGCCGCTCGACAGCGGCATCGACCCGGAGAGCCTGCGGAGCCTCGCCCGCTACTGGGCCGCCGTTCGCGACCACTACACCGCGTTCGAGTGCGGCATGAAGGCGCCCGACGCCGACCTCTACCTCCACGAGATGCCGGGCGGTCAGTTCACGAACCTGCTCGAGCAGGCGAAGGCCCTCGGCCTCTCCGACCGCTGGGAGGAGGTCTGTCGGGCCTACGCCGACGTCAACCGGCTGCTTGGCGACATCGTGAAGGTGACGCCGACGAGCAAGGCGGTCGGCGACCTCGCGCTCCTGCTCGTGACCAACGGCATGACGGCCGACGACCTGCTCGCCGACGGCCGCGAGATGGCGTTCCCCGAGTCGGTGGTCGACCTGCTCGCGGGCCGGATGGGGCAGCCGCCGGGAGGATTTCCGAAGAGGGTCGTCGACCGCGTCGTCCGCAACGGCGAGGTCGTGACCGGCCGGCCGGGTGAGTCGATGCCGCCGGCCGACTTCGCCGCGGCTGCCGCGAAATGCCGCGACATCCTCGGCCGCTCGGCCTCGCCGCGGGAGGTGCTCTCGTGGCTGCTCTACCCGCGCGTCTTCCAGGATTTCGCGACGCACCGCACGAAGTATGGCGACGTGAGCGTGCTCCCGACGCCGGTCTTTCTCGAGGGGCCGAAGGTCGGCGAGGAACTCGCCGTCGACATCGAGCCCGGCAAGACGCTCGTGATCAGGCTCCTGTCGGTCGGCGAGCCGCACGCCGACGGCACGCGGACCGTCTTCTTCGAGCTCAACGGCCAGCCCCGCAGCGTCACCGTCGCCGACAAGAGCCTCGAATCGAAGGTTCAGCGACGGCCGAAGGCGGTCGCCGGCGACGTCCGCGAGGTGGGTGCGCCGATGCCGGGGCTCATCGTCACGGTCGCCGTCCGCCCCGGCGACACGGTCTCGAAGGGGCAGAAGCTCCTCTCGCTCGAGGCGATGAAGATGGAGACGACCGTCTACGCCGAGCGGGACGGCAAGCTCGCCGAGGTGCTCGTCGCCCCCGGCACCCCCGTCGAGGCGGGCGAGCTCGTCGTGCGGTACGAGAGCTGAACGGCCCCGAAGGCTGCTCGACTCGCCGTGACGGTCAACTGCCGCTGCGGCGACGGACGGCGTTGCCGTAGACGTGCAGGGGGCGGTTGGGACGCTTCTCGATCGGAGTATTCTTCAGCTTCTCGCGTTCCTTGCCGACCACGATGATGCGGGAGTCGAACCGCTGGGAACCGGCGAGGGCCGTGGGGGCGGCCTCGACGAACGTGGCGACGGCGAGAAACGCAGAGAGGGCGAAGGGGGAGAAGATGGTTCGCAGGGTGGGCATGGCGTGTGAGCGAAGGGGACAAACGACTCTACCCCATGGTCCGCGACCGCGCCGGGACCGTTTTCTCCCAGCCTGGTTCGAGCACGAAACGCAGGGGCTTGTCGGCCCACTCGCCCGCGTAGCCGACGCCGATCCGCGGGGTTCGCAGCACATTTCGGGCAGGCACGCGTTTGGCCGGCGGTTCGAACCAGAGGCTGCCGCGGCGGCCGGCGAGCGTGCCGTCGAGCGAGCGGTCGATGCCGAGGCCGCGGGTGAGCCGGCCCGGCCCGGAGAGGTCGCCGGCACCGCGGACGAGCACGGCGGCGGGAACGCCCTCGGGCCCAGTGACGACGTTGAGCATCCAGTGCATGCCGTAGCAGAGGTAGACGTACCAGCGGCCCGCGGGGCCGAACATCGTGGCATTCCGCTTCGTGGGGCCGGTTCGCCCGTGGCAGGCGAGGTCGTGGGCCCCGAGGTAGGCCTCCGTCTCGGTGACGACGAGTCGTCGAGTGCCCTCGGGCGTCCTCGCGACCAGCCACGTTCCGAGCAGGTCGCGGGCGACCCGGTCGGCGGGCCGATCGAAAAAATCGCTCGCAAGCGGCCGGGCGGTCATTTCCCGCTCGCTGCGAGGCTCTCCGGCAGCCACTCCCGCTCAGCCTCGTCGGGATCGACCGTGCTCGCGGAGGCGAAGCCCTCGGCGAACTCCTCTTCGTGCTCCTCGCGGGCGCTCGTCCCGAAAAACGAGTACATCACCGGCACGAGCACGAGCACGAGGAGCGTCGTCGTGGCGAGCCCGAAGGCGAGCGCCGTCGCCATCGGGATCAGAAACTGCGCCTGGAAGCTCTTCTCGAAGAGCAAGGGCAAGAGGCCGCCGATCGTCGTGATGCTCGTGAGCATCACCGGCCGAAACCGCAGGCAGCCGGCTTCCCGGAGCGACTGCCGCAGCGGGCTGCCCTCCCGCACGCGAAGATTAATGAAGTCGATGAGCACGATCGAGTCGTTCACCACGACGCCCGCGAGGGCCACGAGGCCGAACATGCTGAAGATCGTCAGCGGCATCCCCATGAGGGCGTGGCCGAAGATCGCCCCCGCGCAGCCGAACGGGATGATCGCGATGATGAGCAGCGGCTGGAAGTACGACTTGAACTCCATCGTCAGGAGCACGAACATCGCGAACAGGGCGACGACGAACCCGACGCCGAGACTGCGAAGGCTCTCCTGCGTCTGCTCCTGCTCCCCTTCCCACCGCACCCGCACGAGCGGGAAGTCGGTGAGCAGCCCCGGCATGAGCCGCTTCTCGAGGTCGGCCGTCACCTGGGAGCTCGTGAGCGAGCTTTTGGCCACGTCGATGTCGGCCACGACCGAGATCGAACGCTTCTGACCCAGACGGTTGATCTCGGAGTAGCCGCGGGCCACGGTCACGTCGGCGAGTTCGGCGATCGGCCGCTTCACGCCGTCCGGCCCCGTCACCCGGATCTCCTCGAGCGTGCGGAAGCTCTTCCGCTCCTCCCGCGGGTATCGCACCATGAGCTTCACCTCGTGCCGCCCCCGCTGGAGCCGCATCACCTCCTCGCCGTAGTAGCTCGCACGCACCGTCTTGGCGACGTCGGCGAGGGACACGCCCATCGTCTCGGCCTGCGGCTTCACCTTGACCTGGTACTCCCACTTGCCCGGCCGCGAGTCGTCGTCGATGTCGATCACGCCCGGATACTGGGCGAGCCATTCCTTGCACCGCTCGACCGCGGCCTCGAGCTGCCGCACGCCCTCTGGCGTCGAGCTGGCCAGCAGCTTGAACTCGATCGGTTTTCCGCCGGGGCCGATGTTCTCGGTGCCGAAGAGGAGAGACTCGGTGCCGGGGAACTCGCCCGCCGCGCGTCGCCACTCGCTGATGAACTGCTCGCTCGTGACATTCCGTTCTTCGCCGGGCACGAGTTCGATCGCGACCGCGCCCACGTGGCTGCCGCTCATCCTCGCGTCGGGCCCCACCTCCCCCTGCGCGGCCACCTGCCCCACCGCCCGGTGGACGAGCGTGACGATGGGAGCGTCGGAGCCGGAGAACTTGCGGGAGGCCTCCATCGCCGCACGTTCGATCCGGAGCGTCGCCTCCTCGGTTGTCTTCGCCGGCGTGCCGTCGGGGAAGACGATCTTCGCAAGCAATCGGTTGGCGTCGATCTTGGGAAAGAGCGAAAAGGGCGTCATGCCGCTCCGCACGATGCCGACCGCGAGGAGCAGGATCCCGACCGCCGTCGCGAGCACCGTCAGCCGGTTGTCGAGCGCGAGCTCGAGAAACGGCGAGTAGACCCGCTTCACGAACCACTTGAGCCCCGAGTCGCAGACCCGCTGCAGCCACGCGACCACGGGCAACAGCAGCGTGAGCGGCTTGAGCACGATGCCGAAGATCGTGAAGACGAGGTTCTTCTCGTGGGCGAGGTGGCCGGGTAGCACGAGCGTCGACTCGGCGAGCGAGACGAGCAAGGTCGAGATGAACGCGAAGGGCATGACGGCGATGAACTTCCCCATCACGCCCGAAACGAAGCAGAGCGGCAGGAACGTGATCACGGTCGTGAGCACGCTCGAGATCACGCTCGGAATCACCTCGACCGTTCCGTCGATCGCCGCCTGCACGAGGCTCTTCCCCATTCGGCGGTGGCGGTCGACGTTGTCGCTCACGACGATCGCGTCGTCCACCACGATCCCGATCGCCATGAGAAACGCGAACATCGAGAGCATGTTGAGCGTCTGGTCGGTGGCATACATGAGGGCGCCGGTGCCGAGCATCGAGAACGGGATGCCCATCGCCACCCAGAACGCGATCTTGAGATCGAGAAAGAGGGCGAGCATGACGAACACGATCACGAGCCCCTGGAGGCCGTTCTCGATGAGCATCCGCAGCCGGTCCTGCACGTCCACCGACTGGTCGGCCCAGACGGCGAGTTCGTAGCCCTCGGGCAGCTTCGCATCGGCGACGTACTTCTTCACCGACGCCACCATCGCGAGCAGGTCCTCGCCGGAACTGCGGTCGATCGACACGACCATGCCCGCCCGACCGTTGATGCGGTTCGTGACCGCCACGTCGGCGAACTCGTCGCGGACGGTGCCGAGGTCGCCGACGGTGAGCACGAGGCCGTCGGGCAGGGTCAGCACGGGCAGCTTCGCGATCTCCTCGCCGACGTACCGCTTGTTCTTGCCCCGCAGGAGAATCTCGCCCGATTCGCTGCGGATCGTGCCGCCCGGCAGCTCGAGGTTTTCCCGTCGCACGATGTCGGCCACAGTCGCGAGCGTGAGGCCGTACTTGCGGAGCGTGTCCTCGGAGATCTCGATGTCGATCTCGTAATCCTTCGCGCCGATGAGATTCGCCGCCGAGACCGCGGGCAGGGCGAGCAGGTCGTCCCGGATCCCCTCTGCCACGTCGCGGAGCTCCCACTCGGACACCTCCCGCCCGTCGGGCGCGAGCACGCCCACCTTGATCGCGGGCGTGCGGAGCGTCACCTGCTCGACCTTCGGATCCTCGGCAAGTTCCGGCATGCTCGGGATCCGCTCCACCTCGGAGCGAATCTCGCCGAGCACCTTTTGCACGTCCTTCACGCTCTCCTGGAGCTCGAAGACGCAGAACCCGGCCCCTTCCTGGGCGACGCTCGTGAGCTTCTTGATGCCGGAGACGCTGCGGCAGGCCTCCTCCACCTTCTGGCAGATCCCCTCTTCCACCTCCTCGGGCGTCGCGCCCGGATAGGGGACGGTGACCAGCACGATCTCGAGTTCGAACTCCGGGAACACCTCGCGTCGCATCGACGCGAACGCCATCGCCCCCACGAGGAGAATGGCGACGACCAGCGTGTTCATCGCCGGCATGTTCCGGACGGTCCAGTTGACGATCGTTCTCATGCCGAGAGTCTCACCGGGTGAAAACCGTCAGGGCGTCGTCGTCACCGGGGCGTCGACCGCGTCCGCTGCCGCGGTCTTCACCGGCTCCCGCTCGCCGCGGCCCGACTCCGTCACGGCCATGCCATCGCGGACGCTCGAGAGCTGGCTCGTCACCACGCGATCGCCCGGCACCAGACCCGACGCCGACGACTCATAGACCGTGCGGCCGCCCCGCGACTCGAGCGGCTTGGGCGAAAGGACCACGATTCGGCCGTCCCGCACGACCCAGACCTGACCATTCGGCCGCTGGGCGTCGTCGGGAATCGACACGAGCTTTTGGGTCGATTCGACGTGGACCCGGACCTCGACGAACATCCCCCGCAAGAGCGACCGCGGCGCCTCGGCGGGCAGTTCCGGCATCACCGCGCCGTAGCGATCGATCGACCGCACTTCGGCGGGATCCTTCACGAGCACCCGGAAGGGGAGCGTGCGGGTCTTCTCGTCGAGACCGCGGCCTTCCTGCCGCGAGAGCGTACCCGCCCATTCGTACCGCCGGTCCCCGAGACGGAAGACGACGGTGGCGGGCGTGTCGGGAACATCGTACGCGGAACCGGATCGGGAACCCGGCGGCGCCGACTCACCGGACGTGCGGCTGCCCCAGATCCTCGCCACATCCTCCATCTGGAGGCTCGTCCGCACCTCCGCGGCGGCGGTGTCCTCGAGCGTCACGAGCGGAGTGCCCTTCGCGACGTAGGAGTCCTGCTCCACCGTGTCCTGGACGACGACGCCGTCGGCGGGGGCCTTCACGGTCGTCCGCTCGAGATCGAGCCTCGCCCGCTCGAGCATCGTCGAGGCGAGCGACTGCGCCTCGAGCAGCCTGTTGCGCCGCTTGGCGAGCACTCTCTTCTGCCCCTGGAGCATCGTCACCGCGTTCGTCGCCGTGAGCTCGTCGCGGACAGCCCGCTCGTACTCCGCCTCCGTCACGATCTTGCCGGCCTTCAGGCCGTCGAGCCGCTTCACCTCACGGCGGGCGAGCTCCACCTGCCGCACCGCAAGCTCCGTCGAGGTGCCGTTCTGCACCAACTCCTCGTCCACCTCCTCGATCATCAGCCCGGCCTGGGAAAGTTCGCGATCGAGACGCTGCAGGTCGAGCTCATAGTCGCGGGGATCGATTCGGAAGAGCACCGTTCCCGTCTTCACGAACCGGCCCGCCTTGCAGGCCGCGGTCTTCTCGAGGATCCGGCCCGGCACCTCGGCGGCGAGCGTCACCTCCCGCAGCGGCACCACCACGCCGTCGGCCACGACGTCGATCCCGCCGGTCTCCGGCTCGACCGAGGCGGTCTCGACGGGAGGAGCCGGAGGACGTTCGGCTGACCTGCGGGCCGGCGGTGGCTGGCTGCCCATGGCCATGAAGGCCCAGATCGCACCGCCGAGGATCACGACGGGCATGATCCAGCCGAGCAGTTCGCGGATGAATTTCATGTGAGTGCCTTCCTGGGTGGGATCGGGCCGGAAGATGACGCCGTCTCGCCCGGGCAGAACGCGGGGCCGGCGCCGAGCGCCGCCAGCGAGAAGCGGGTGACGTGCTCGGCCAGGCGCTTCGGTGTGTGCAGCGAGGCGAGCTCGTCGGACGGCACGAGCATCCCGACCACGTCGCCGGCCGCACGATAGAGAAAGCACTGCCCCACGATCGACATGGCGACGCGTCGCAACTCGGCTCGCGGCAGCCGGCCATCGACGATGTCGTCGAGAATGCCCAAGAGCACGTCGAAGTGCGGCCGGATGTAATCCTCGACGAGTTCCCGGCAGGCGTCGGTCGGCTGCAGCACTTCGCGAAGCATCAGCCGAACCTGCCAGGGAGGCTGGCCGAATCCGAGCATCCGTTCGAGCATGTTGTCGATGAAGTCGTGCAGCCGCTCGGCGGCCGGCGTCCCGGCCGGCCATTCCGGCAGCGGCACCTGTTCGACCCGCGAGCGGTGGGCGTGCTTCACGCTCTCGATATAGAGCCGCCGCTTGTCGCCGAAGTAGTAGTTGACGGCGGCGACGTTCGCCCCCGCCGACAGACAAATATCCCTGACGGTTGCCCCCTCGAACCCGTGCTCCGCGAACGCCTGCCCGGCAGCCAGCAGGATTCGATCGCGGGCATCATCCCGATCCCGCACCGACGCATCGTCGGCGGCGGGCACATCGGCGGGCGTTCTCGATCTCACGGTTGCCATGGAATTTCTGGGCACTATCACGTTTCAAACGGGCGCTTGAATCAACTGTATAAACCAGAAACCGGTCCGGCAAGACGTCCTTAACAGCTGCCGCCAAGCCGGCGTGCGAATCAGCGATCAAGACGCGTCCGCGGCGAGGCGGCCGCTGGCGAGGGCGCCGTTGATCGAGCCCGAGGTCGCGTGGTCGCCGCAGAGCAGCAGGCCCGGAGCGAGCCGCGGACCGGTCGGCCGTAGCCGACGGGCGGCGGGAGATTCATCGGGCAGGGCGTGATCGACCCGCACGGTCGCGAGGTGCCGCCACGATCGGCACGGCTCGCCGAACCAGTTTGCGGCCTGGCGGCGAACGCTTTCGACGAGCGACTCGGGCCCCTCCTGCCATCCCTCGCGGATCGAAACCGTGACGAGTGATTGGCCTTCCGGCGCGTACCCTTCGGCCACGTCAGACGGGACCGTGAGGTTGTCGATCGGACCGGTCGGCTCCGCGCTCACGACGAGCGTCGGCCGCGAGAGTGGAGACTTCTCCGCTGCGAAGGCGACCATGCAGGTGGACTTCGTTTGGCGTCCGCTCCATGCGGCCCGGAAGGCTTCCGGCACGAGCTTTGCCGCCGCGGAGCCCTCGGTCGCGACGACCACCTCCGCCGCCTCCATCCCGCTGCCGTCGTCGAGGATCACGCGGGCAGGCTCGACCCGACGGACGCGGCGGCCCAGGTGAACGACACCTGCCGGCAGGCCCGCGGCGAGCTGCCGCGGGATCGCGTCCATGCCGCCGGCCGGCAGGCAGGCCCGCCCGAGGGCGAACATCGCGAAGTCGAAGACAAACACCGTCGCCGCCGTCTCGAGGGCCCGCTCCAGGAACACGCCGCCGAAAAACGGCCGAAAGAAACGGTCCACGAACGCCCCGGAGAAACCGCGGGCCGAAAGCTCCTCGCGGGTAGACCGCTCGCGGGAGGCCGCCGCGCCGAACGACGCCGCCGTCGGCCGGTCGGGATCGCAGAGCCCCGAGTGGAACGCGGAGATCGCGTCGTGCCGCAGCTTCGCCGTGCGGAGACCGTCGGCGACGCCGACCGTGCCGTCGAGCACCGAACGGACCGCGGCGATCGGCCGACGCCACGGATCGGCAACAATCCGCAGCCGACCTCCATCGGCCACGAGTGCACCCGCGTCGAACCGGCCAAGCCGCAGCGATGCAAGATCGAGCTGCCGCATTCCCTCCGGGTAGGCATCGTTGTACACCTGGAATCCCCGGTCGATCCGGAACCCGTCGACCGTGTCGGTCGCGACGCGGCCACCGACGCGGTCTGCCGCCTCGAGCACGGTCACCCGCCGTCCACGGCGCACAAGCTCCCGCGCGCAAGCCAGCCCCGCGAGCCCCGCCCCGACGATCACGACGTCATCAGCCATCTCTTCCTTAGATCCGTTTGACCGCGAGGGGCTGCCCGTGCCCAGGAGCCGGCGTAGCTGACCAGCGCAGGCATGGATGCCGGAGCGCCAGTCAGCTCCGAGTGAGTGGAGGCCCGGAGGGCCGAAGCGAACGTCCGGCGATGGGCACGGGCAGCCCCGAGCCCGCAGCGAGCGTCCGGCGAGGGGATACGGCCAGCCCCGAACCCAGCACGCTCGACGCCCCGAAAAAGACGTCGTGCACTCACAGCGGCCGCACGACCGACTGGCTCCGCCAGTAGTCGAAGAGCGTCTCGATCGAGTTCACGCCGCCTCCCATGCCGCTCTTGTTCACGCCGCCATACGGCACGCCGCGGGGGAAGACGTTGTGGGCGTTGATCCAGCTGTTGCCGGCCACCATCGACTCGGCGACGCGGGCCGCCCGGGTGGGGTCGGTCGTCCAGACGCTGTTGGCCAGGCCGTAGTCGGTGTCGTTGGCCATCGAGACCGCCTCGTCCTCACTCTTGAACGTCGCGACGAAGGCCACCGGTCCGAAGATCTCATCCCGCGCGGCGACGTTGTCGAGCTTCCCGGCGAGGATCGCCGGCTTCACGTAGAAGCCCCCCTTCCCCGGCACGTCGGCGGGCCCGCCGGCCACGACCGGCTCTGCGCCCTGCTTCGTGCCCTTCTCAAGGTACGAGAGCACGCGGGCACGCTGCTTCGCGTTGACGACGGGCCCCATCCGCGAGGCGTCGTCGAGTTGGTAGCCGACGCGAACGGTCTCCATCTTCCGGCGGCACTCCGCGAGGAAGTCCTTCGCGATCGACTGGTGGACGATCCAGCGGGTGGCATCGCAGCAGACCTGCCCGGAGTGGAACGTGATCGCCCCGACGAGCTTCTCCGCCGTCGCCGCGACATCGACGTCGTCGAACACGACGGCCGCCCCCTTGCCGCCGAGCTCCAGCTTCACGGGCGTGAGGTTGCGGCCGCAGGCCTCGCCGACGAGCCGCCCGACCTCGGGCGATCCGGTGAAACTCATCCGCCTGATGCCAGGATGAGCGGACAGCGCGGCGCCCGCGCCCGCGCCGGTGCCCGGGATCACGTTGATGACGCCGTCGGGGATGCCGACCTCGCGAGCGAGCCGCGCGAGGTAGATCGCCGAGAGGGGCGTGTCTTCGGCGGGCTTGATCACGACCGTGTTGCCCGCGGCGAGGGCCGGCGAGACGCCCCAGCCGATCAGCAGGAACGGGAAGTTCCACGGGAAGATGAACCCGCACGGCCCCCAGGGATGCCGAACCGTCCAGGCCTCGTGCCCGGCCACGGCGAGGACGTTCCTCCGCTGGACGTGCTGCGCCATGTCGGTGAAGTAGCGGAGCGTGGCGATGAAGTTCTCCACGTCGCCTTCGGCATGGGCGAGGATCTTGCCCGCATCGAGCGCCTCGATCTGGCCGATCACCTTCTTGTGCTTCTCGACCGCGTCGGCGAGCCGATGAAGCATCACGCCCCGCTCGTTCGGGGCCATCGTGGCCCAGCCCGACTTCCTGAACGCCTCCGCCGCGGACTTCACGGCCCGATCGACGTCGGCGTCGGTGAGCACGCAGAACTCCGCGATCGGCTCACCCGTGCCGGGGTCGAGCGTGGCCATCGTCTCGCCGGACGAGCCGGCGACGTCCTTGCCCCCCACGACGCCGTGCAGGGGTGCCGAGCCGAGGAACCGTTCGACTTCGGGCAAGAGTTTCGGGCCGGCGACGGCGGTGGCCATGAGGAGTGCTCCTGGGGAGTGTTCGGGGAAATGCTCCGGACCGGGCCGATCCGGAGGTCCGACATCATCGGCTTCGAGGGCCGCCCGATGCAAGCACGCGGGCCACCCAGCGGCCGGCGGCGAGCCCGCTCGACGCGGCGGCTTCGACGCGGCCGCCGCCGAAGCCGTCGCCGCAGCAGACGATCGGCGGGGTGGTCGACACGGCCACCATCGGCGAGGGGTCGGACCGCGTGGCGAGCGAGAACTTCCAGCGGTGGAGCGACCGCTCGCGGATCACCGTCGCGGGATCGCCGTCGATCCAGGGCCTCGCCGCGTCCACGAGCCGGTCCATGACGGTATCGGGAGGGTCGTCGAAGTGGGCGGCGCTGAAGCCCGGCGATGCGTGGACCGTCAGGGATGGCACGGGCGAGATCCCCTTCGCAAGATTGTCGGCGATCCAGGAAACGGGGCCGTCGTCGAACCGCACGCCGCCGGGCGGCGGCACGAGGCTCGGCCGGTCGAGCACGAGCATGAGGGCAAAGCAGGGGTCGTAGCGGATCGCTTCGAGCCTCAGCACTGCATCCGGGTCGGTCCCGCCGCCGTGCCCCGCGAGGCAGCCCCCCTCGGCGCGAAACAGATCGAGCGACTGCGGCGCCGGCGACGTCACGATCGCCGCGGCAGCGAGCAGCGGTTCGTCCGCCTCCAGCGCGATCCGCACGCGCTCCCCGTCGCTCCCGACGGCGACCACCTTCGCCGCCGTTCGGACCTCGAAGGCGCCGTTCTCTTTCGAGGCGTCGGCCGTCGCCTCGACGATCCGCTTCGCGAGGTCGGTCATCCCCCGCACGCCACGCCAGCGGGCCGCCAGGTCCTCACCGGACGGCTCGATCACCTCTCCGGGCCCGCCGACGACGGCGCCGCCCCGGGGAAAGCCGTCGCACCATTTCGCGACGACGCCCACACGGTGGGCGTCGCCGACCACGTTGCCGAACGCGCGGCCGCGGATCGTGAAATACTGCGCGCCGTGATCGAAGACGGCCTCGCCGATCCGCCGCGTCGCCATCCGGCCGCCGACGCCGCGGGATTTCTCGAGCACGACCACCCGCAACCCCGCCTGCACGAGTTCGCTGGCGGCGCACAATCCCGCCACCCCCGCCCCGACGACGACGACTTCCGGCATTTCCATCTTGTCCATGCTCTCCAGATTTGGTGGCTGCCACCTTTTTCCTTTTCAGGGAAAGAGCAGCCGCATCGGTTCGGTCGTGCAGGGGATGCGGCTCGATGCAAGCACCTCGCCCACGGCACAGCCGGCCATCACGCCGACCGTCTCCGCCATCGCCCTCACCCGCGGAAACACATGCGCCTTCTCCGGCGGGAACTGCGACCGATAGCAGCCGATCGCCTCGAACTTCGTCTCGAGATGGCCGGCGATGTCCACCACGAGCGGCCAGTGGCCGTGCGGCACGTCCGGGACGCCCGCGAAGAGGAAGTAGGTGAGGAACTGCGGCACAACATGGACTGGCAGGTGGTCGAACGTGTCGTCCCACTTCGTGAGCCGCGAGTAGAAGACCGCGGCCTCGGTAATCGCGACCGCCTGCGCGTGGTCGGGCGAGGCGAGCGGGGTCTTGTCGCCGAGGCCCAGCACGAGCCTCGGCCGCCACCTGCGAAACACCTTCGCGAGGGCCACGCGGACCTCGAACGAATCGAAGAGCCTCCGGTTGGGGAAGCCGAGGTTCTCACGGTGCGCGACGCCGATCACCTTCGCCGCGGCATCCGCCTCCCGCAGCCGTTCCTCCGGCCCGCTCGACCTCGGCGTCGGCTCGCCGTCGGTGATGTCGACGATGCCGACGCGGTGTCCCTGCGAGGCGAGGAGCGAGAGAGTGCCGCCGCAGCCGATCTCGACGTCGTCGGGGTGTGCCCCGACCGCGATCACGTCGAGCGGCGGCGGGAGCGGGTCGGCCATCGTGCGAACGATCGCGGGAGGGTCAGGGCATGTTGCCGGCGACGAGTTTTGCGCCGGAGATGAGCTTGGTGCCGGCGATGAGGAAGACGGGGTTGATCGACTCGAAGCGGATCCGGTCCATCTGCTCGATGCCGCGGGCGATGTTCACCATCCAGTAGGCGGCATCGCCCGACTGCGACCGCAGGAAGGCATGCACGGCGGCCAGGTTCTCGATGCTGTTGCAGGCGGTCACGAGCCGCCCCCCGGCCTTGAGCCGCTTCCACGCCTCGGAGACGAGCATCGAGACGTCGCGGCCGCTGCCGCCGACGTAGATGGCGTCGGGATCGGGCAATCCCGCCCAGGCCTCCGGCGCCCGCCCGAGCACCGCCTTGAGATTCGTGACGCCGAAGCGGGCCGCGTTCTCGCGGATGAGGCCGTGGTCGTCGGGGTCCATCTCGATGGCGTACGCCTCGCCGTTCTTCGCGAGCCTCGCCGCCTCGATCGCCACCGACCCGCTGCCCGCGCCGACGTCCCAGACCACGCTCGCAGAATGGAGCGAGAGCTCCGCCAGGGCCAGCGCCCGCACCTCCGCCGGCGTGAGCAGGCCCCGCTTCGGCCGCGACTGGAGGAACGATTCGTCGGCGTTGCCGAAGACCCGGCCGCCCACCTGCCCCGGCCGATCCGCCACCCGCGGCTTCCGCACGAGGATCATGACGTTCAGCGGACCGAACGCATCACGGGAGAGATCAGCGAGCCCTCCGTGCGTGACCCGCTCGTCGGGGGAGCCAAGGTTCTCGCAGACGTAACCCTGGAAGTAGTCGATGCCCTCGTCGAGCAGCGCCTTCGCCACCGCCGCCGGCGGCCACTGCTCGCTCGTGAAGAGTCCGACCGTCTCGCTCGTGCGGATGCGGTCGATCACCCGCTCGATCGACTGGCCCGCGAGGTTCGCGAGGAACGCGTCCTCCCAACTTTCCTTCACCCGCGCGAACGCCAGCTGCATGCTGCTGACGTGCGGAACCACCTCGAAGCGGTCCTTGCCGAGCTTCGAGCAGACGTAGCGGGCCGTGCCGTAGAAGAGCGGATCGCCCGACGCGAGCACGACCATCCGCCCACCTCCGGCGGCCTCGATCCGCTCGACGAGCTCCTCGAGGTTGCCCGCCGGCCGAAACCTCGCCGACAACGTCGGCGGAAGCACCGCAGCGCACGACTCCGGACCGAGCAGCACGTCTGCCGCCTCGACGAGCCTGCGGGCCTGCGCGGTCATGCCCTCGACGCCGTCGTCGCCGATGCCGACGATATGAACCTTGTCGCCGATGCCGACGATGTGGACTTTTTCGGACGCCACGGCAGGCCTTATCTCAGGGCAGGCTTGAGGCCGGCCTGGAAAGTGATCGGTCAGGCCTGGAACGAACTGCCGCAGCCGCAGCTCTTCTTGGCGTTGGGGTTGTTGAACGTGAATCCCCGCTTGTCGATCGCGTCGTGGAAGTCGAGGGTCGTTCCATCGAGGAACAGGTCGCTCTTCCTGTCGACGACGACCGCGACGCCATGCTGCTCCTCGCGGGTGTCGGCCTTCGGATCCCAGGCGGTGTCGAATCCGAGGGAATACTGGAAACCGCTGCAGCCGCCTCCGGCGACGCCGATGCGGAGCACCGTGGCCGCGTCGAGCTTCTGCTCCGCAATGATTTTCTTGACCTCGCCAGCCGCCTTTTCCGTGAGAATGACCGACATTGCTGCTCGTCTCCTGTTTCGAAACGCGATTCGTTCGACTCGTGAAGTCTATCTCGCCCGCCGATTATGGCAAAACCCGGCCGGCCGAAGCTCGTGCCGGGACGAGGCCCGGATAGGCCGCCGCCAGTTCGGCCGCACTCGGCACCATGAGCGAGGTGCCCGGTCGGAGCGACACGCCGGGATCGACCGCCCGATTCCAGGCATACAGGACGCGGTACCAGCGGCCGTCGCCGTAGGCCGCCTCCGCCAGGTTCCACCAGGTATCCCCCTCCACGACCGTGCAGTTCGTCCCCGGGCGGACAACGCGATCCACCGCCGCCGGTCCGCCGGCCGTCGGACCGGCGACCGGCTCCTCGAACGCAGCCGGCACCACGGCAGCCGGCACTGCAGCCGGGGCCTCCGCGGCCAAAGCTTCCTCGATCGGCTTCGCACCCTGGATCGCGATCGGTTCGGGCTCCGTCGCCGTGGAGGGAGCAGTCGGGGCGATCGCGGCGAAAGCCGAGCGGTCGGGACGGCCGAGCCCGGGCGGCTCGACGATCGCCTCGGGCTGCGCCACCGCGACGTTGGCATGGATGTCGACGCCGAGGCCGACCGGCGGCCGCGCGACGAAGAGCCTCGCCACGAGCGCGCCCAGGAAGACGCACGCGAGCATGCCGAGGAGCCCGAGCAGGATTTTCGTCTCGCGTCCCATGGTCGGCATTTTCCGGACCCCGGCGATCCGCGACAACGCCAAAAATCCCGGAAGATCCCGCGGTCGGGGCTCCGCGTCACCCTGCCGCCGGCGTCCGGCTCGCCACCCGCAACTTCGCCGAGCGGCTGCGTGGATTGCGGCCGATCTCCTCCTCCGTCGCGACCACCGGCGACCGCGTGAGGCACTCCCAGGTCTGCCGTGAACGGAACGCCTCCTTCACGAGCCGATCTTCGAGCGAGTGGAACGAGATCACGGCGAGCCGCCCGCCCGGCGCCAGCCGCGTCGGAATCCGCTCGAGCGCGATCCGAAGGCTCTTGAGCTCCTCGTTGACGGCGATGCGGAGCGCCTGGAACGTGCGGGTGGCCGGATGGATCCGCGACGGCGGTTTTTGCCTGGGGACCGCCGACGCCACGATCCGCGCGAACTCGCGGGCGGAGCGGATCGGCGAGGCCTCCCGGGCATCGACGATGCGGCGGGCGATGCGACGGCTGAAACGTTCCTCGCCGAGCTCGTAGATGAGGTCGGCGAGCGTCTCGACCCGCAGACGGTTCACGAGCCGCCACGCCGGCTCCCCCTCCGTGGGATCGAACCGCAGGTCGAGCAGGCCTTCGGAGTCGAACGAGAATCCGCGGTCGCGGTCGGCGAGCTGGTCGCTCGACATGCCGACGTCGAGCAGCACCGCATCCACCTGCCCGACGCCGACGGCGTCGAGCACCTCCGGAATGTCGCGGAAATTGGCCTGGGCGAACCGTACCGGTTGACCGGCCATCTCCTCCGCGCCGCGGGCGATCGCCGTGGGATCGCGGTCGATCGCGATCACGCGGCCGGTCGGACCGACCGCCTCGAGGAGCAAACGCGTGTGGCCGCCGCCGCCGAGCGTGCCGTCGACCACGCAGCCCCCCGGGGGGATCGCGAGGTAGGAGAGCACCTCGGCGGGCATGACGCTCATGTGACAGCTGGCGGACATGCTGCCATGCTACACGCCCGATGAGCGAACCGGTGAGCGAACTCGACGCCTACGACTACCCGCTGCCCGAGGCGTTGATCGCCCAGGAACCGCTCGCCGACCGTGCGGCCGCGCGGCTGCTCCTGCTCGGCCGCCACGACGGCTCGATCTCCCACCATTGCGTCCGCGATCTCCCCGGAATCCTGCGGCCGGGCGATCTCGTCGTCGTGAACGACACGAAGGTCGTCCCGGCACGGCTCGTCGGCCGGAGGGAGGCGACCGGCGGCCGTTGGGAGGGGCTCTTCCTCGCGACCGAGGAGGTCGGCGGCCGCACGCTCTGGCGACTTCTCGCGCGGACCCGCGGCCGCCCCGGCCCCGGCGAAAGGATCGTGCTCGTCGATGCCGCAGGACGGGATGCCGCGTCGATCGAACTCGTCGACCGCGGCGAGGGAGGAACGTGGCGTGCGTTCGCGTCGCCCGACGAGCCCGCGACCACGCTCCTCGCCCGCATCGGCCGCGTGCCGCTGCCCGGCTACATCCGCGGGGGCGAGGCGAACGCAGCCGACCACGCGAGGTACCAGACGGTGTTTTCACGGCATCCCGGCTCGGCCGCCGCCCCGACCGCGGGGCTCCACTTCACCGACGACCTGCTCGCCGCGATCGCCGCCCGCGGCATCGACCGCGCGAGCGTCACGCTCCACGTCGGCCTCGACACCTTCCGTCCGATCACGGCCGAAAGGCTCGACGAGCACCGGATGCACACCGAGTGGTGCGAGTGCCCACAGGCGACCGTCGATGCCATCCTCGCGACGAAATCTCGGGGAGGACGGGTCGTCGCCGTCGGCACGACGACGATGCGCACGCTCGAGACGGCCGCGGCCCGCTCGGCCGATCCGTCCCGGCTCTCGCCATGGAGCGGACCGACCGACCTCTTCATCCGGCCCGGGTTTTCCTTCAGGGCGGTCGACGGCCTGTTGACGAATTTCCATCTCCCGCGGACAACGCTCATGGTTCTCGTGAGCACGTTCGCCTCCCGCGACGGAATCCTGCGGGCCTACGACGAGGCGATCCGGGAGCGATACCGGTTCCTGAGCTATGGCGACTGCATGCTGATCGTCTGACACGCATGGAAGAAAGAGATTCATGACCACACCGACCGCCCCGGCCACGACCGCCCGCGAGGAACACGTGCTCGTCGTGCCGAGGGACCTCCTCGACCGGCTCGGATCATTCCAGGGTTTCTGCGACGACGCGGCCCGCTACGTGAGAGACCTCCTCGACCCGGCAAACACGTTCTACCGGCCGCGGTCGAGCGTCGAGGAAGACCCGTCGCTCAAGCAGCTCATTCCCTACTGCGTGCTGCGGCACCGCGATGCCGCCGGCACGGCCCGCTACTTCGCCTACACCCGCGGCGGCAAGCAGGGGGAGGCGAGGCTCCATGCGAAGCGGTCGGTCGGCATCGGCGGCCACATCTCCGACGACGACGGCCACGACGGCGATGCCGCCAGCTACGACGCCGGCATGCGCCGCGAACTCGACGAGGAGGTCGCGATCGATTCTCCGTTCACCTCCCGCTGCATCGGCCTCATCAACGACGACGCGACGCCGGTCGGCAGCGTCCACCTCGGGATCGTGCACCTGCTCGACCTGGAGCGGCCCGTCGTCTCGGCTCGCGAGAGCGGCCTCGTGGAGTGCGGGTTCGAGCCGCTGGAATCGCTCCTGGCCTCCCGCGACCGCTTCGAGACCTGGTCGCAGATCGCCCTCGACTTCATCGCCTCCGGCGGCGGGGCCATCGCCTCCGGCCGCGCGGGCTGACGGCGAAAAGCCCGACCGCCGCCGATCTATCATGGTCGTATGGCGATCTACCTCGACAACCACTCGACGACGCGGCTCGATCCGCGAGTGCTCGACGCGATGATGCCGTGGCTCACCGACCGCTACGGCAACGCGGGAAGCACGACGCACGAGATGGGCCGCGAGGCACGCGAGGCCGTCGAGCATGCCCGCGGCCAGGTGGCCCGCGCGATCGGGGCCGTGCCCGACGAGATCGTCTTCACGGGCGGCGCGACCGAGGCGATCA
This sequence comes from Pirellulales bacterium, assembly GCA_044337015.1. GTDB lineage: Bacteria > Planctomycetota > Planctomycetia > Pirellulales > UBA1268 > UBA4655. The sequence continues at coordinate 1,107 of JBIIOJ010000018.1, read as the reverse complement.
ACCTCGCGATCCTCGGGTCGGCCGCGCGGCCGGGCCGCGAGCGGGGGCACGCCGTGAGCCTCGCGACGGAACACCGCGCCGTGCTCGATCCACTCGCGCACCTCGCCCGCCACGGCTGGTCCGTGACGCTCCTGGAGGTCGCGCCGCAGTCGGAAAGCACGGCCTGCGGCCGGGTCGCCACCGACACGCTCGCCCGCGCGATCCGGCCGGAGACGTTCCTCGTCTCGCTGCTCCTGGCGAACAACGAGATCGGCACGATCCAGCCGGTCGGCGAGGTCGCGGAGCCGATCCATGACCGCGGCAGTCTCCTCCACGTCGATGCCTCGCAGGCCCTCGGTCGCATCCCGGTGAACGTCGACGAACTCGACTGCGACCTCGCGAGCTTCTCGGCCCACAAGTTCCACGGGCCGAAGGGGGCGGGCTTCCTCTTCGTGCGCCGCCGCGGACGGCCCTGCCGGATCGAGCCGCTCGTCCATGGCGGCGGCCAGGAGCGGGGCCTGCGAAGCGGCACACTCGACGTCCCGGCAATCGTGGGCGTCGGTGCCGCCGCCGAGATCGCCGCAGACGAGTTCACGGCGGAGATGCCGCGGATCGCGATGCTTCGCGACCGTCTCTGGCAGGCGCTCGCCGGCTCAATTGCCGAGATCGCGATCAACGGCCCCCCGCTCGACGATCCCGCCGTTCGGCTCGGCAACAACCTCAACGTGCGGATCAAGGGCGTGGACGGCCAGTCGCTCCTCGCAACCCTTGCCGCGGAGGGAGTCGCCGCGAGCTCCGGCAGCGCCTGTTCGTCGGCGGAGCCCGCGCCGAGCCACGTGCTGCGGGCGATCGGCCTCTCGGAGGACGACGCCCGCTCGAGCCTCCGCTTCGGCCTCTCGCGGTTCACGACTGCCGAAGAAATCGACCGCGCCGCCGCGATCCTCGCCGCCGGGGTCAGCCGGCTGCGCGGGATGTGACCCGAGCTTGATCAAGGGTTCGGAGGAGATCGCATTGGTTCCGCTGGAAGGGAAACCGCTCCGGGGCAGTTGATGGACGCCGCATTGCCGCCGGGGGAGCGGACGCATCGTCGCTACGGCGAGGATACGCCTGATGCTCCTCAACGTCCGC
>JBIIOJ010000155.1:0-7292 GCA_044337015.1 Pirellulales bacterium | reverse complement strand
CAACTCGGTATCGAAGACGACCGTGCCGGCGTTGCCCGGCGAGCCGACGGTGAACCCGGCCGAACTGCCCGAGACATCGACGAACGTATTCGAAAACACGACCGTGCCGCCCGTCGATGCCTGGAAGGTGACGCTGCGGCCGATCGTGATCGAATTCCCGCTGGCGAAGGTCGCCGTGCCAACGCCGGTTCCGCCCAGGACGACGACCTGCGACCCACCGGAGCCGCTTGCCGCGATCGTGAGGCCACGGGACACCGTCACGCCGTCCGCGAGCAACGCCGCCGTGCCGGTCGCGTTCGCCGCCGCGTTGCCGATCAGTGGCAACGAGGCCCCTGACGAGGCCGTGCCAAACGGCGTGAAGCCGCCAGCCTCATTCGCCGCCGCCACGATCGTGCCGTCGAGCACGGTGAGCCGGCCGGTGTAAGTGCTCGCCCCGGTCATCCGCCAGAGGCCGCTGCCCGTCTTGTTCACCGACAGCGTGCCGCTCGATACCGTGGGAATGAAGCCGATCGAGTTGGCCGCGGTGCTCGTGCCGGTGAGCGTGAGCGTCTTCGTGCCGGCGCCCGAGGCCGTGAAGGCCGAGGTGAACACGAGAGCTCCCGAGCCGCTGGCGTCGATCGTCGCGCCGCCGGTCGTGCCCGAGAGGTTGACCACGCGGTCGGTCGTGTCGCCGCCGCCGACGTAGCGAAGCACGCCGGTCGTCGCACCGCTGCCGATCGCGATCGTGCCGTTGGCGGCGGTCGTCGGGGCGCCAAGGCCGCCGGTGATGCCCAGCGCCGGAAGCGAGTTCACGACCAGTGAGCCGTTCTGGATCGACGTGGCCCCGGTATAGCTGCTCGCACTGAGGAGGCTCGTCGTGCCCGTGCCAGTCTTCGTTAACGTCGAGCCCTCGCCCGCGATCGCGCCGACCCGCTGCGATCCCGTAATGTTGGCGGTGATCGTCCTGGATGCCTCGAGGTTGACGGCACCGTAGGTGCCGGAAGCGTTGAGCGACAGGTTGCCGCCGGTCACGTTGATCGGCCCGGTGAACTGGTTGCCGGCGGATGCGTTCAACGTCAGCCCCCCGCCCTGGCTCATGAACGTCAGGCCTTTGACTGCGGCGTTTTCGCGGATCACGCTGCCGATCGTGACCGCCTGGCCGTTGGTCGCCACGACCATATCGTTCGCCGTGCCGATTGTGATCGTGCCGGAGGTGATCGTCCACCCGCCGCTGCCGGCGTTCATGAGGCCGTTGACGGTGAAGGACGAACTCGTGTTCGTCGTCGTGGCTGTCGCGCCCGTGTAGCGGATCGTGTTGGCCGAGACGACCAAAGGAATAGCCCCGGTCGCGCCTGAGAGACGGACATTCGCCGCGTCGTCGTTGGGCAGGGCTGCCGCGGTGGCGGCCGTGCCGCTAGCTGTGTAGTCGACGATCGTGCCGGAGGTGTGCGTGGCGTAGGTGAGATTCGCGCCCGTGCCGGTCACCGCCCAAGGGCCAATCATGCCGCCGGTCACGCTCGTCGCCGGATTCACGGTGATCACGCCGGTGCGGGGCTGCAGAGAGAGACCGCTGCCGGCCGAGCGGGTGATCGCTCCTAGGGCGAACGTCGATGACGAGGTGGGAATCACGTCCAGACGGCCCGCCTGGAGCGAAGCGCCGTTGAACGAAGACGAGGAGCCCGAGAGCGTGAGGACGCCGATACCCTGGGTAACGAGACCGCCGTAGCTGCCGCCGGCGACGTCCGCACGCAGCGTGCCGTTCGCGGTCGCGTTGCCGAGGCTGCCGCCGCCGGACAGGGCGTTGACGTTCGCGATCGCGAGAACGCCTCCTCCCACCGTGGTCGCCCCGGCGTGGGAGTTGCTGCCTGAGAGCGTGAGCGTGCCCGAGCCGATCTTCGCAAGCGACCCCGCGCCGGTGAACCGGCCCGCGTAGGTCGAACTCCCGTTGCCGTTGCCCACGGTCAGGGTGATGGCCTGCGACGCGTCGTTCACCAGATCGATCGCGGTCGAGCCCGTGATCACGCCGGTCGTCGCCGACGTGATGGCCGAGCCGAAGCCCAGTTGGCCCGAGTCCGACAGGGCGACCACCGTCGAATTTGCGATCGCACCGGGCGAGTTGAGCTTGAGCATGCCCTCCCGGATGCTCGTCGTGCCGGTGTAGGTGCTCGCCACGCTCAGCGTCTCCGTGCCGCTGCCAATCTTCATCAGGCCGAGGGCGCCGCTGCCCGTGTTGGCGATCCCCGCCCCGGCGTAAGTGCCGGATCCGGCCGTGTTGAACCCGATGAAGGCGTTGGCGGCGAAGCCGCCATTCGTGCGGATCGTGTCGATTGCCGCGTCGCTTACGGCGTCGCCGACGACGAGTGCGGCCCCCGCCGAGACGGAGGCGGCCAAGCCCGGGAGCGCCGCGGAAGAGGAGATCGAAAGGATGCCGGCGGACACGGTCGCCGGGCTGCTGAAGGTGTTCGTGCCGGAGAGCGCGAGCATGCCCGCTCCCCCCTTCGTGAGCGACCCGCCTGAGATCGCCGCAGAGATCGTGAGATCGGCGGCGACGGCCGTCGAGTCTCCGACGGTGAACGTGCGGTTCGCGTTGCCGAGCGAAAGATTGCCCGCGATCGTCGCTCCGCCGGGGTTGTTCGTGGCGTCGAACGTGACGGTGCCGCCGAGCGTGAGCGTGCCGGAACCGGTCGTCACGCCCGCGGTCGAGGTCGCGGCGCCGCCGCCGAGCGTGAACGCCGCCGTCGTCAGGTTGATGCCATTGGTGTCGAGCGTGCCCGCGAAGATGCGCGGTGCGGCGGTGCCGGTCGTGCCCGAAATCCAGCCCGCGCCGGAGAGCCGCAGCGTTCCCCCGGTCGGGCCGCCGGCCGAGCCGACCACGGTCGTGCCGGAGTAGGAATTGCTGGCGGAGAGCGCGAGCACGCCCGCGCCCAACTTCGTGAGGCCGAAGCCAACGCCGCCGATCGGGCCGCCGACCGTGAGCATCGATGAGGTGACGGTGACAGTGCGGCTCGCGCCGAGGGCGACCGTTCCCGTGCCGAGGTCGAGCCCGCTCGAGCCGACGAACGTGAAGTCTCCGTTCCAGGCCTGAGGATTGTTGGCCGTCATCGCGAGGGGGGCGCCCGAACCGTTGTCGATCCTGCCGCCGGCGATCGTGAACGTGCCGGTGCCGAGGGCCGTGGGCCCATTGATGTCGAGCTCACCCGCCGAGAGCGTCACGCCGCCGGAAAACGAGCTTGCGCCCGAGAGGGCGAGTGCCCCGCTGCCCGCCTTCACAAGGCTGCCGCTGCCGGCGATCGCACCACCGACCGTGAGCGTCGAGGAGGTGACGGTGAGCGTGCGGGCCGCGTTGACCGCGACCTGGCCCGTGCCGAGATCGAGCGTGTTGGAGCCGACGAACGTGAAGTCGCCGTTCCAGACCTGGGCGTTGTTCCCCGTCGTGGTGCGGGCGGCATCCACGTCGATCGACCCGCCGGCAATCGTGAACGTGCCGATGCCGAGGGCGGAGTTCGAGTTGAGGGCGAGCCCTCCCGCGACGAGCGTCACGCCGCCGGAAGATGAGTTGGACCCCGAGAGCGTGAGCACATTGGACCCCAGCTTTACGAGCCCCCGCGGGCCGGGCACGTTCGAGGCGTACGTGAAATTGCCCGCGGAGGTGTCGATGCCGACGCTCGACACGCCGGTGGTGTTCGACACGAGCGGGAACGTGCCGGCGAAGAGGCTGTCGAGATCGGTGGCATTGAACAACGCCGGGTCGCTCGCCGACACGCCGAGGCCGACCGTGGCGCCCGCGGCCACCGTCGTCGTGCCGGCGCCGGGCTGCGCCGCCCGATTGACAAACGTTAGCACACCGTCCGACACGGTCGAACCGCCGGAGTGGCCACCCGACCCGGACAGCCGCAGCTGGCCCGAGCCCGTCTTCACGAGGTTGCCGACGTCGCTCGTGTTGCCGGTCACGTCCACGGTGAAACCGCCGGAGTCGAACGTGCCGACGCCCGGCAGGCCGACGGCGTTGGCGATCGACAGGCTGCTCGTTGCGGCGAGCGTGCCGCTGGTGAACGAGAGCGAGCCCGTCCCGGTGACCCCGCCAGCGAGCTGCAGCCGGCCGCCGGAGAGCGAGATCACGTTGGCATTCGCGATTCCCCCTGCCGTCATCCCACCGCCGTTCACGAGCGACAGCGACCCGGTAGTCTGCGTGAACGTCTGGCCGGCGATCTCGATCGAGGACAGCGGCCCGTCCACCGTGATGCGGCCTGCGTTCGAGAAGCCGACGCTCGGCGCGCGGAACTGGGCCGTGCCGACCGAGTTGGTCGCGGTGGTGATGTTGATGGCGCCCTGGTTGTTGAAGCCCGATGCGTTCATTTGAAAAAAGGTCGCAAGCGTGGCTGAGTTGGGGTTGTTGGTCTGGATCTGCTGGATGTTGAGGGTGCCAGTCGTCTGGTTGGTGAACGAAGAAGTGCTGGAGACCAGCATGCGCGAGGTCTTCGCGCCCGAGGAGGGGGTCGGCACGGTCTGGCGGATCGTGACCGTTCCGAAGTTGTCGAACGCCGTCGTGCCGTTGAGGTCGAAGTACACCAATCGGTCGCCCGTTGCTTCCGTGCTTTGGTCGATGAGCGTCGTGCCGTGATTCGTCGCTGTTACGTTCGTGAGGATCGGACCGCCTTGTGTCGCCAAGTAATTCAGGCTGGACGTGCTGTCGATGCTCAAAGTGCCGCTGTTCAGCGTCGTAAGGCCGTTCAAGATGCCACCGTTGACCGCGCGGACGAGACCGTTCGTGTTCGTCAGGGTCACGGTGTTGAACAACATGTTCTTCCCTGTGCCCGTCGCCTGGATGACCCCGGTGTTCGTTGCCGTCGTGAAGTAGAGACTCGCATTTTCGATCGTTCCCTGGTTCGTCACGCTGGAACTCCAACCCAATCGTTGGGTGTTACCATTATTGTTGGTGCCGCTGCCAAGAAGCGTGTTGCCGGGCCGGACGGTGATGAGCACGTTTTGTCCAGCGGAGGTGTCCGGTCTGACGTTGACGATCGTGCCATTTGGTCCGTTGATCGTGGCCGTGTCGCCACTTGTCGGCTGACCATTCGGCGTCCAGTTGGAGTTGACGCTCCAACTGCCGGAGCCGCCGAGCCACGTGTACTCCACGGCGAAGACCGAGCCGTAGCTGGCAATCACGACGGCGACGACGGCAAGAGATCGCAGCAGGAATCTCATGGCCAGTGCAATGCCTCGGACGACGGAGCCACCGAACGATGGACGGATTGCCGGGGGTGAAGTTCTTGGAAGCGTTACCCTCCACCCTTCAATAGTTTTAGCGTTTCCGATTGGCGGCTGCAACGTTTGTTGCACCATGCCGCCCATGGGGGGCATGTCGCCAGCACCGGTGCAAGGGCGGGCCCGGCCGAACAATCCCGGTCGATTGCCGGGGGGAGACCCTGACCTGTCCCCACTGATGGAAACAGTTTCTATCAACAGGGTTGCCCTGCCAGGGGCAGCGCGATTCTGGGGCCGGGGGCCGGTACCCCAGCGAGCTGTGTGGCCGTGTGGTGTTGTAGGTCTTCCTCCATCGCTCGATCAGAACCTTGGCCTCCAGCAGTGTGTCGAACAACTCTCGAGCCAGCAACTCGTCACGAAGCCTGCCATTGAAGCTCTCCACGTACCCGTTCTCCCGCGGTGATCCCGGCTCGATGTAGAGCGTCTTCACGCCAACCCGCTCAAGCCACTCGCGGCCGAGCGTGTCACGCACAGGCTCGTCCGCCCGCCGCCACTTCGCCGGGCTCAGAAGTTGAGGTGCGCACGCCTTCGGCAGCCCGAGGCGGCCTCGCGAAGGATCGCTTTGTCCAGCTCGGCGTCCGCAAGGAGCCGCTTTAGTCTGGCGTTCTCCTTCTCGAGATCCTTCAGTCGCTTCCCCTGGTCCGTCCGCAGGCCGCCGTATTCCCGCTTCCAGCGGCCGCGATCGCCAGAAGCGCGGCGAGACCCGTGGTACAAGCCCCGGCCGACGCCCCGTCGATGCAAGTCGGTTGATGCTCATGCGCGCCTCGGGCTTCAAGGGCATTCTGTCAGTCTGCACCTACGGGGAGGGGCGGATTGGTCATCTGCCCTGCGTCGTACACGTCATGGTAGTCTTCGGCCAGGCTTTATGGGGTGCTCCTGCGGGCTGTCGCTTGTGACCCCACGGCCGACCGACATATCCTTCTTCGTATGACCTACGAGCAGCTACCCGACGAATGGAAGGCTTGGCTGGACCTGGATCCGCTGGAACGCCTCGCGCAGAGCGAGCGGTTGCTCGCCGAGTACCTTGCCATGGGAGGCAGTCTTGACCCCGACCCCGATCCGACAAGTCCTTTCGACGTTCCAGAGGAGTGGCGTCCGGACCTTGCTCATGGGCGGGCAGGCATGCGTCTTCTACGGCGCGGCGCAGGTTAGCAAGGACATCGATTTTCTCGTCTTTGCGGATCCGCGGAACTTCGAGCGGCTCGAGGCGGCACTGGCGGACTTGCAGGCCGGACGCATAGCGGTGCCACCGTTCGAACCTGCGGCGCTGGCCCGGGGACACGCGGTGCACTTTCGCTGTCGCGCACCAGGAGTGGACGGGCTGCGAGTCGACGTCATGACCCGCCTGCGTTCGATGCCGGAGTTCCCGACGCTGTGGGAACGCCGCACGACGTTCGCCGACGATCAAGGAGTCGAATACGAACTGCTCTGCATTCCCGACCTCGTGCAGGCCAAGAAGACTCAGCGGAGCAGGGATTGGCCGGTCATCGAACTGCTGGTCACGATCCATCATCGGGAGAACGCGGTCCATCCGACGGCCGAGCACATCGATTTCTGGCTGCGCGAGGCCCGCACTGCCGAGTTGCTCGTGGACCTGTGCGATCGTTTTCCACGCGAAGCCGAATCCCTCGTTGGCGATCGGCCTCTGATCGAACTCGCCAAGCACCGATCGCTCGACGAGTTGCGAACGGCACTCGACGCGGAAGTGCGGGCCGAACAGGCGAAAGACCGCGACTACTGGGAACCGCTCCGACGCGAACTCGAGCGTTTCCGCCACGAGCAACGTGGCAGCTGAGTTGCCGGTTCCCTGGAATCCCCAATCACGAACTGGGGGATTGGACCTGTAGCCGCAGATCGACACCCTGCGGAACCCTTGTGGCAGTAGATTGGCAATCTGCCCTACTGGCGTCGGCGGGCGGCGTATGCCGCGGCGGCGATGCCCAAGCCCGCGAGGGCGAGCGAAGAGGGCTCGGGCACGACCACGGTGTAGCGGAGCAGGACGTCGCTTCCCTGTTGCGAGACGGTGAACGTGTTGTCCTTGCGGGTGG
>JBIIOJ010000154.1:0-7333 GCA_044337015.1 Pirellulales bacterium | reverse complement strand
GCGGCGACGGTCGCGGCCGTGCGTTCGATCGACGCGGCCGACCCGGCCGGACAACCCGCTCCGGAAGCAGCGGAGAGCGATGCGATCCGCAAGGCCGAATTGCTCGCGAGCCCGCGGTGGCGCCGGGCGATGTTCGAGCTCAACGAATGGCTCTCGACCCAGAAGATCTACGACGAGAAGCAGGTGGCGAGAATCAAGGTCGACCTCAACCGCCGGGCCGCCACGGGTTCGTCGTACGACCTCGAATACCTCCTCGAGGACCTCGAGACAAAGTTCAAGATCCTCGAGACCCCGGAGGCGCAGGAGGCAAGGGCCTGGCTCGGGCAGTACCTTGCCGTCATGAGCGACCGGAAGCGGGATCAGGTGCTCAAGGACGTGCCAAACATCGTCACCATGTCGTCCGCACAACTCGGGGAGGAGATCCGCAAGATCGAAGACAAGCGATCCTCGCTCCAGCGGCAGCAGTCGACCTTCGACGCAACGCGGCAGTCGCTCGCGCAAGACCACATGCGGTCGATCCAGCAGGGTCTGGCCGCCCACCAACCGCCGGCTGGAGTATCCTATTCGCCGTATCGCAGCGGCGGCGGGCAGGCGAACGGCAAGCCTCCCTTCTCCGACGTGCAGGTGCACCCGAGCATGACCGTCTACAGCGGCGGATTCATGGGCGGCGGCGTCGCGATCAACCTCGGCAGCTTCTGACGGCGCCGATTCTTCTGCTCTTCAGCTCTTCCGGGAGGCGTCAGGACGTTCGAGCGCGGGGAACTTCGGCAGCACGACCTCGATCCGGGTGCTCCGGCCCGGGGCCGACTCGATCGTCGCCTCGCGACCGAAGAGCCTCGCCCGCTGGCGGATCCCCTCGAGCCCGAAGCAACCCTCGGGAACGTCGGTGGCGACGAACCCGATCCCGTCGTCCTCGACGATCGCCGCGATGTCGTTCTCGCCGCGGAGCTCGAGCACGACCTTGGCCGAGCGGGCCTTCGAGTGCTTGCGGCTGTTGGTGAGCGACTCCTGGACGATGCGAAAGATCGCCGTCTCGACGTTGGCGTCGAGACGAGCGAGCTTCGTCGGGCCGACGTAGTTCACGGAAGGAATGTCGGCCTTCGCCTCGGCGACGAGCGACTCGATCGCCTCCACGATCCCGAGCTCGTCGAGCATCGGCGGCCGAAGACCGTTGATGAGCCGCCGCGACTCCGCCGTCGCAGCCCGCACGAGCCGCAGGCCTTCTTCGAAGGCATCGAGGAAGTTTCCGCTTCCGTCAAAGTCCCGGGAGCGGATCGCGTGCCCGACCGTCTCGAGCTGCATCAAGGCGCCGGCGAGGTACTGCGCGAGCCCGTCATGGATCTCGTAGGAGATCATCTGCCGCTCGCGTTCCTGGGTGCGGATGAACTGCCGCAGGGCCTGCCGATCGGCCCGCAGCGCCCGCTCCGTCTCTTGGAGCTTTCTTGAATCGAGCGCGGTGAGCACGACCGCAGCCGGGCTGCCCCCCTGCTCGACCGCGGAGGCCCGGACGGAGTACGAGGAGAGCTGGCCCTGGGAATTCATCGCATTGACGTCGTAGGAGGCGGCCCGGCCGGTCGCGAACACCTCGAGCAGGATCCGCCGCACCGCCTCCCGCGACTCCGGAGCAACGAACTCCAGGATCTCCCGGCCGATCACTTGCTCGACCTCGACGAACCCGACGTCGACGTGGTTGAGGTAGAGGACCCTCAGGTCGGGCCCAACCACGGTCACGAAACAGTCGATGCTGTCGGTGAGCGCCTTCCAGAGAAGGTCTCCCGAGGGCAGGGATGCGAGCGGCGGCCGACTACCGTCGGTTGCGGGCGAGTTTGTTCCTTTGCCGGCAGTCGATCGATCCGGGCCGATTGACATGGGCTTCTCGGCACGGCGGCTCAACGACCCGAGTTTCGCTGGTCGCGTCTGGCCTGCTTGCGCCCGGTTTGCGCCAGGGAGTGACCCGCCCGCCGGGTCGTGAGCCCCTTCATCGCGACCCGGCTGGCCTTGGCCGCCGCCGAGGCCTTTCGCTGGCCCGACTTCGTCGCCACGAGTCCCTGCGTCGCAACCGATTCGAGCGCCTTGAGCGCCCCTGCCTGCCGGGCCTTCTTCGAGATGGTCGCAGCCTTTTTCTTCTTCGCCATGAGAATGGTTCCTCCTTTGCTCTAGAGACTAACGAAAATCGCCTCGCGAGAAAGGGGTCGAGAAGAATTGATACCATGAATAAGACGGTGAGTATGGCATTGGAGGGTCTTGGCGATGCGGTGGCTCGTGTTCCTGATGGCGATTGCCGGAGCGTTTCCGTCACGGGCGGCCGAGCCGGCCCGAAAAGACGAGGCTGGAAAAGACAAGATAGAAAGCGTCTTTGCGGCCCCACAGGCCCAGTTAGCGCTCCAAACCGTGATGCAGCAGGTTCTCGGCCTGGCCGCGGCGGGCCGGCTCGAGGACGCCGAAAAGAGCCTCGTCGCCGCCATCGATGCGTCTTCCATCCCGGCGGCGGAGGGACATTACAACGTCGCCTGCCTGAAATGCGCACGCGGTGACACCGACGCCGCCCTCGAGTCGCTCGCCACCGCGGTGGCCGAGGGTTTCACCGATGTCGAGATGTTCGATCGCGATCCCGACCTCGAGCCTCTCCGCCAGTTGCCCCGGTTCAAGGAACTCGGAGACGACGTCCGCAAGCGCGGCGAGGCGGCCCGGCGAGCCCGCGTCGAGGGAGGCACGATGCCGAAGCCACGGCTCGTGAAGGACGGCGTGGCGGAGGTCGCCGAGGAGAACACGCTTTGGGTGCCCCAACTCGCGAGGTTCTTCGTCGCCCATGAGTTCCCGCCGGCCGATCCGAAGGCCGAGATCTCGAAGCAGCCCGGTGCCGTTGGCGATCTGCTCAGGCAGTGGCGAAAGGAGGAGACAGCCGCCGGACTCCACGGCATCCTCTACGACAACCACGACGCCGACCACAGCAACATGCACTACGACTGGTTTCCGGAGCTGTCTCGCGTCGAATACTGCGACGCCGCGAAGAAGTCGAAGACCATGATGCACGGCGCCGGCGACATCCACCGGGGAGTGCAGCTTCTCTTCGTGCACAACTCGCCGGTGATCGGCAACGCCTCGGTCGCCCAGACGCAGGGCCCTTTCTGGCGGAGCATGCCACGGGTAGCGATGGCGAATGCAGCAACCGTGGCCCTCGTCGCCGACCAGTACGTCAACAACATGATGTACTTCTATCCCGAGCACCGCGACCACGACCCCGAAGAAGGAGGCGGACACGGCGACACGTATCCGGCCAACGTTCCCTACGTGATCACGTCCCAGGGCTCGTCCGGCTCCGACCGGGCCTTCATGGACGCGGTGGCCGCGACGATTGCCGCGTTCCAGCACGACACCCAGCGGTTCCTGATCGAGAAGCGGCTGCTCATGCCGACGGTGCAGATGGTCTTTCGCTCCAGCCGCAAGCCCGTCGCCGGCCGCGATGACTACCTCTCGGGAAAGGCCCACCCGCCGGTTTTCGACGGGGCGACGCTCGACGGGGAGCGGATGGTTCGGATGGCCCACGACATGACGCCCGGGCAGGTGCCGCCGCTCGTCCGGCTCAAGGTCGAACGGGAATACCTCGGCCGGCCGGGCATCGACTATTTCGAGGTGGGCCATGCGGAACGGCTCTTCGACACCGTTTCTGCGATCGCCCGCGTGGCGCGTTCCGCCAGGGAACGCCGCACGATGGTCGCGAGCGTTGCGGAGACGGAGGACCCGCACGGCACGCCGCTCTCGTTCGTCTGGCGGCTCCTGCACGGCGATGAAGACCGCGTGCGGATCACGCCGCTCGACCCGCGGGGCACTCGGGCGGAGATCGTCGTCGACTGGCATCCGCGGGCGGTCTACCCGGGCAGCGATCTGCCCTCGGCCCGCGTCGACGTGGGTGTCTTCGCAGAGAAGGAGGACCGCCTCTCGGCGCCGTCATTCATCACCTGGTATTTCCCGCCGAACGAGCGCCGAACCTACGAGGCCGTCCCGCCGGCGGCCGCCAAGGATCGCACGGACGAGGTCAACGGCGACTCGCCCCGCCGGATCGTGTCGATCGAGCGTCTGCCGACGACAGCGAAGGATTCCTACGCCGACCCGATGATCCTGACCCCCGCGAACTGGACAGACTCCTACCGCTACGACGACCGCGGCAATCTGCTCGGCTGGACGCGAAAGCGTGCCGCCGGCGGCTCGGAGGAGTTCACGGCCGACGGGCGGCTCGTCGTCTCTCGGGATGCGAAGGGAGAGCCCGCCGAGACCCGCGGGGTCCGATACGGCCGCAAGCAGTCGGGCCCCGACGCGATGCCGGAACTGATCCAGGAACCCGACCCGGCAGCTCGATAGCCGACGTTTGCACCCATCGACATTTTCAGCCGCGCAGCACCCCCACGACGGCCGCGGCAAGCACCACGATGGGCGTGGGAACCTTCGCGCCGGCGAGTGCGGCGGCGGCGAGTGCCGACATGGCGACGGTGACGGCGTCGATCCGTCCGGCTTGGATGATGCCGTCATCGAAGAACGCATCGCGGGCGAGCCGGAAGGCGAGGATGGCGATCGTGGCCACGACGGCGGCGCCCACCGCCGTCAACGCCCTGCCCACCCGGGAACCCGCATGGACGGACCTGACAGCAGGCGCCAGCGCCAGAATCATCGCGAACGACGGCAGGAACGCGAAGAGCGTCGCCGTGCACGCTCCCTCGATGCCCGCGGCGGCCGCGGAAGCGGGTGCCGCCTTCCACCCTGCGAGAAACCCGATGAACGTGACGACGAGGATGAGCGGCCCGGGCGTCGCTTCCCCCATCGCGAGTGCCGCGAACCGCTCGCTCGCGTCGAGCCAGCCACGGCTCACCGATTCGTCGAGCGCCCATGGCACGACGGCGTAGGCGCCGCCGAGTGAAAACAGTGTCGTCTCCGTGAAGAGGGTTGCGATCGAGGTCGCCCGTCCCCCGGCGGCCTGCGTGCACCAAACGACCCCGTAGCACGCAGCCCAGATTGCGGCAGCGGCAGCGACGACGACGACCACGTGACGCAGGCCCCAAGGAATCGAGCGGGTGTCTGCCTGCACAAGCTGATCGGCTGAAGAACTCTTTTGGCCTAAGGGGACGAGCCAGCCGACCGCGAAGCAACAAGCCACGACCACGGGAAACGGCACTCCAGCGAGCAAGGTAGCGGCGGCCGCAATCGCCAGCACCGCGACGAATGGCGATCGGATCGACTTTCGCCCGATCCGCCATGCCGCAAGCCCGACGAGCGCCACCACCGCCGGCCTCACGCCGGCGAATGCCGACGCCACGAGCGGAACATCGCGCCCCGCCGCGTGCAGCCACGCAAGCGCCGTCACGAGCAGAGCGCCGGGCAGGACGAAAAGGGATCCGGCGACGAGCCCGCCGGCAATGCCGCCGAGCCGCCAGCCCGCGTACGTGGCGAGCTGCTGGGCTTCGGGCCCTGGCAGGAGCATGCAGACCCGCAGTGCCGCGAGAAACTCGTCTTCACTGAGCCAACGCTTCCGCTCCACGACCTCGCGGTGCAGGATCGCCACCTGGCCGGCGGGCCCTCCGAAACCCGTCGCGCCGACCGCCAGCCACGTCTGCCACGCTGCGGAGGTCGCTGGTCGGACTACGACGGATTCAGCCTCTGCCACGGGGAACGTCCTTTCGTTGCTCTCAGGCCGAATCGAACGGCCCGGCGAATGGTACATTTCAGAAGGGAGTCATCGCATGCCTGAAATCCGACCGGGCCGTTATCGACACTACAAGGGAAACGAGTACACGGTGCTCGGCGTGGCCCGCCACAGCGAGACGCTCGAGGAGATGGTCGTCTACCGGCAGGAGTACGGCGACCGCGGCCTGTGGGTCCGACCCGCCGCGATGTTCGCGGAAACAGTGGAGGTCGATGGCAGGCGAGTGCCGCGGTTTCGTCTTTCAGAAGCTTCCTGAATCCGGCTGATTGAAAGACTCTTCCCGTCCGGCCGCACAGCTCACTTACACGGCGATGAATCTCGGGCAGCTCAAGATCCTGCAGGAGGTGATCGCGCTCTCCGTGTTCGTGCCGTTCGCGGTGCTCTACATGAAACAGCCCCTGAAGCTCAACTACCTGTGGGCCGCACTCTGCATCTGCGCGGCGGTCTACTTCGTGTTTCGCGAGTCGTGAGCGGCTGCCAGCACCAGCCCCCGGCGATTCTCAATGCCGCATCGCCTTGCAGGCATCGTGGCACTTCTGGCAGGCCTTGATGCAAGCGTCCTTGGCGGCTGCATCACCGTGCTAGGTTTTCCGTAGGCATAGGCGACCGGGAATAGGTGCGTTTCCCGAAAGGATACGTGTCTCGCCCGCGTCCACGTCGTTATGACACAGGCCGAGGTTGACGGCGGTGGTATAATCCGGGTGCATCAAGATCGACACGTCTGAACCGCGTGTCGTGTGAGTCCGGCAGACGATCTCTCAAGACTGGCGAGACGATCGAAGCCTTAGCCCGGCGGGACGCGCTTCTCGCCCGCATTGCAGTGGAGGGCGAAGAGATACCCGAGCGGAGGCCGCAACGCATCCCCCGCGCCAGCGAAGGCAGGGCGTCGTTTGCCGACGAGCCCTTCGCCGGCCACGACATGGTGCTCACTCTGCTGCGGCCAGACGAGTACGAGGGCAACTGGTATCACGGCTACGTCGCCGGTCTGCACATGGAGTGCTGGCTCTGCCCCGCGCTCTTCTGCTACGCCAGTATCGATCAGATAGGGTAGTCCGGCCTTTCTCTCGCTCATGCGCGGCCTCCCTCATCGCCCTCGTAGGGGACGTCGAAAAAGCGACTGCAGGAATTGCAAAACCAGTTGCCGGGCTTCGGGCCGTTGGGAATCAGCTTGAACTTCGGGCACGTGGCGGCCAGCAGTTTCGTGAGAAGCGAATTCTCACGCACATCCCGCAGTCATTTTCATGCCGGCGGAAGCACCGTATGCCTTGCAGTGGCTCGGTTGCGGAAACGCCACGAGGCGTTTCCAACACGTCGTGGGGGACGTGTCGTTCCTGATGCTGTGTGGATCTTACCCGTCGACTGCATCGCAGGCCAGCATTCGACACGCGCCGAGCGTGTCATAGTCGCGATGCAAAAGGGCGGGTCCTGCACCACCACCTCGGACAGGGCCAGTTGACCGCCCTTCGGCATGGCGGGTTTCACTGCCTTGCCGACGGCGATATCAGATTTCTTTGCCGTCGCCGAAGTCGGCCATCCACACCAACCGAGCGCGGTCGAGTTTGCCCTGGGCTGTGAGTGGCCAGCGGTCGACGCGAAAAAAGCTGACGGGCACCGAAAGCGGTTCCAGGCGGGCGGCGG
>JBIIOJ010000153.1:0-7440 GCA_044337015.1 Pirellulales bacterium | reverse complement strand
GTCCGGCGAGTGGCATACGGGCAGCCCCGAACCCGCAGCACGTTTGACCCGCAGCGAGCGTCCGGCGAGCGGCACACGGGCAGCCCCGAACCCAGCACGCTCGACCAACGGAACGCCCAGCACGGTTCGCCGGTCGCCGCCACCCCCCGCCTTGCCGCCAGTTGCCGCGGTGGGCGTGAAGATGCATCGACTGCGACGGTCGTGCGGTCGGGCCGGCTTTTTTCCGAAAAAAAATCAAGTTTTCGGTGAACAAAGTCCTTGAATGCGGCGTCCATCCAATTAGTCTGGAGGGCATCGAATTTCTCCCCCCCCGGATTCCTCAGGGACCAGGAACATGCGTTCACACACCCTGCCTTCTCTCCTCTGCGTCGCCTTGGCCGCGGCCCTCGTGTGGGCCGCCGACGAGGCTTTGGCTGAATGTTGTGGTCAGGCTGCCGCCGCGCCGGTCGCGACGCAGACCTACAGGCTCGAGTACCGCACCGTCTACGACGAGCGGCAGGTCACGAGCTACCGGATCAGTTACGACACGGTCTACGAGCCGCGGACCTTCACGGTGCAGAAGCCGGTGCTCGAGACGCAGACGAGCGAGCGGCGGTACACCGTGCAACGGCCCGTCTGGGAGACCCAGACCCGCGAGGAGCGGTTCACCGTCATGAAGCCGGTCTGGGAGACGCAGATCCAGGACCGCAGCTACGACGTCACCCGTGACGTGGTCGAGACGAGCAGCCGCGAGGAGCGGTTCACGGTGATGAAGCCGGTGTACGAGACCGCGATACAGCAGCAGGTGAGCGTGGTTCGCAAGCCGGTGTACGAGACGAGCGAGCGGGAGGAGGCCTTCACGGTCGCCGAGCCCGTGACCACGATGCGGACCGCCTACTCCCCCCAGGCGAGTTACGTCGACCAGGTCACGCCCGTCGTGACGCCGGGCGTGACGAGCCTCGGCTACGTGCAGGGCGGGTGGGTCGTCGATCCCTACAACGGACTGCCCGTCTGGCAGCGGGGCGGCTACACCTGGATGACGACTCCTGGTGCGACCGGATACCAGGTCAACCGCGTCATGCAGACCAACTACATGCCGGTGCAGGTGCCGGAGACGAGCTACGTGAACCGGGTGATGACCCGGAAGGTGCCCGTCCAGACCGTCCGCTACGTCGACGAGCAGGTCGTCCAGCAGGTGCCCGTGCAGTCGATGCGAATGGTGGCCGAGGAGCAGGTCCGCCAGGTGCCCGTCCAGACCGTCCGCAAGGTGGTCGAGCGGGTCGACAACAAGGTTCCGGTGCAGGTCTGCCGGATGGTGCCCGAGGAGCAGGTCCGCCAGGTGCCGGTGCAGGTCTGCCGCATGGTGACCGAGGAGAAGGTGGAGCCCGTCACGACCCAGGTCACCCGGATGGTGGCCGAGGAGCGGACGGTGCAGGTCGCCCGGCTCGTCGAGAAGCGAACCCCCGTGACCGAGACGGTCCGCACGCCGCGAACGGTCGTCATGAAAGTGCCTGTCGATCCGTGCGGCAACCCGCTCCCCGCCGCGGCTCCGGTTCCGGCCGCCGCCGCGAAGCCCGCCGCGGTCGCCCCGACGCCGGCAGTTCCTTCCGTGGAGTCGCCGGCCGTCCCGGCCGACGCCGCGCAGTCCGCGGTCCCGAAGACCTTCGGCGAGAAGGCGACCCCGCCGGCCCGAGGGCTCGAAGGATGGACCGGTTCGGAGCAGCCGCACGTCGATCCCTCGACGAAGTTATCGGCGCCGGCCGCCGGAAGCAGCCCGTTCCGCGTGGAGAGGCCGGCGGTAGAGTCGCAGGCAGTTCCATCGCAGGCAGTTCCATCGCAGGCAGCGGCGAAGACGATCGACGAGGTGCCGCTGCGATCGATCGAGACCATTCCCACGCCCGCTTCGACGCCGCCCACGTCTCCTTCCACCGGCGGCCCGTCGGTGGAGGTTCCGACGCCGGCGAACGCTCCCTCGCCGGCGGTCGATCAGAAGGCCGCGGCCGAGAAGAAGGTCGAGGAAAGTTCCACGCTGAAGCCGATCCGCCTCAACGCCGACGACCGCACGACCTGAGATTCTTCCCGAGCTGATTCGTCCCGGCGCGACAGCTTGTCGCCGCGGCCTGTTCGACAGGCGGCCGATCGAGTACCCTGCTCCGCGAAACTCCTTCCACCGCGGAGAGGATGATGGCCGGCCAGGTCACGGATGGTGTCACGGATGGCCCGCTCTACACGATCGGCTTGATGGCCGACGTGATCGGCGTGTCGCGTTCGGCCGTGCGGCACTGGATCCGTCACGGTCTCCTCGTGGCGACCCGCCGGGCCGGCTCGATCGAGTGGTTCGACTTCGAGCAGCTCGTCATCGCGAGGAGGCTCGCGGGCCTGTTCTCATCCGGGCTGTCGCTCCGCAAGCTCGATGCCCAGCTTGCCGCCCTCGGCCAGGGAGACGCGGCCGCGGCCGCCCGGGCCGATGGCCGGATCGTTCGGGAAGGCGACCGGCTCCTGCTCTACTCGCAGGGCCGACTCGTCGGTGGCGAAGGACAGCTCCAGCTTGGATTCCTCGCCGAGGCGATCGGCCGCGAGGGCCCGCGGCATCCGGAGCTCGATGCCAGGACCGTGCCGTTGCCCTCGGCGGTCGCGGCCGATCCCGCGGGCACCGCGCCGGCGAGCGGCGACCCCGTCGGCGGCGACCTGCTCGACACCGATTCCCTGCTCGATCTCGCAGCGGAGCTCGCCGCCGACGGACATCTCGACGATGCCTGCGAGGCGCTCCGGGCGATTCTGCAGGCGAATCCGCCTACACCGGAGGTCGTCTTCACGCTCGCCGAGCTGCTCTATCGATCGGGCGACCTCACCGCCGCGAGGGAGCGGTTCTACATGGCGATCGAACTCGACCCGGACCACCTCGCGGCGCGGGCGAGCCTCGGCTGCCTGCTCTGGGAGATGGGGGAACACGAGCTCGCGATCGCGGCGCTCGACGGCGTCATCCGCCAGCAGCCCGATTTCGCCGACGCCCACTGGCAGCTCGCCGGCATCCTCGAGGAGACCGGCCGCATCGACGAGGCGAAGCACCACCTCCGCGAGTTCCTCGTGCTGGCGCCGGAGAGCCCGTGGACCGACGCGGCCCGCGAGAAGCTCGACCGGCTCTCCTGAGGCGTCTTGGCGGGCGGATGCTCCGGATGCTTGAGACGCCGGATCGTCGTGTTAGGCTGCGTTCACTGATGCGTGGGCAATGCCAGACTCGACGACGGCGTCTCCCCCTCCTGACGTGTGAACGCCTGGAGGATCGGCTCGCGTTATCCGGAGTGCCGGTCGCAGCCCCCGGAGAATTCCCCACGGTCGATGTCGCCCCGGCCATCGCCGTCGAGACAATGTCGTCACTGTGGGGCGAGACAATGTCACTGTGGGGCGAGACAGCGCCACAGTGGCTCGGACCGCTGCGTTACGAGGCATACGGCAAGGGAGTGGTGATCACAGGCGTCACCGAGGCGGCCACCGCGGCCGCCATTCCCCCGATCATCGACGGGCTGCCGGTTACCGCGATCGGATCCTGGGCCTTCTTCGGCGCCCGCAATCTCGTCAGCGTCACGATCCCGAACACCGTCACGCACATTGGGGACTACGCGTTCTCCCAAAGCGGGATCACGAACCTCACGCTGCCGCGGAGCGTCACGTCGATCGGCATCGAGGCGTTCTGGGACTGCGACGGCCTCACGCGGCTGGTCATTCCCGAGTCGGTCTTCAGCATCGGTCGCAACGCGTTCGCGGGTTGCTCGAACCTGGCGAGCCTCACGATTCCGGCCGGCATCGGCTCCCTCGCTCACGGTGTATTTTCGGGATGCACGAGCCTGCGGAGCGTGACCGTCCCGCACGGGATCACGAGTGTCGGCCCGTACGCCTTCGCCGACTGCACCTCGCTTGCAAGCGTTTCACTGCCCGACACGGTCCGCACGATCGGAAGCCACGCCTTCTCCGGCTGCACGGCGATTGCCGGCATCGCGATTCCGGGCAGCGTCGCCTCGCTCGGCGACGGTAGCTTTCGCGGATGCACGGCCCTCGAGAGGATCGTGATCCCGCGGAGCGTCACGACGATCGAGCCCGACACCTTCTCCGGATGCACGGCGCTCTCGAGCGTGTCGCTGCCGGGCAGCGTGCAGGATATCGGCGCCCTGGCCTTCTACCGGTGCACGTCGCTCACGCAGCTGAGCATTCCGTCGAGCGTCGCTCGACTGGGAAATGGCGTCTTCATGGAGTGCACGGCCCTCGCGGCAGTCGATTTCCTGGGAGGGCCGCCCACGATCGTGGACTTCTTTGGCGAACCCGCTCCAAGCTTCGACATCGGCCCCGACAGCCCGCTGGTCGTGCGGTATCGAGACGGCAACGCGTCGTGGTCGGCCTTCGCGAACTCGACCTTCGGCGGGCATGCGACGCAGGCCGTCGCCGACCTCGCCGGCTCGCAGCTCGGACTCGTCATCGCCGTCGGCAGCATCGAGGAGAACACGCCTGCGTCGCCGAGGCGGAAGGTGGCCGACATCGTCGTCCCGGACGCCGCCGGAAAGACGATCACGCTCGTGGGAGAGAGCCGCGGAAAGTTTCGGGTGGATGGCTCACGGCTCTTCCTGCGGGCCGGGGTTCAGCTCGACTACGAAACCCAGAAGAGCCACCAGGTAAAGCTCGTGCTCTCGGATCCGGCCCGCCCCGAAGTCGCTCCCTCCACGATCGTCTACCGCCTGCAGGTGCTCGACGTGAACGAGCCGCCGACGGGCCTGGCGATCGCGAACGCCGTCGCGAGCCTTCCTTCCGCCACCGACACGACCGCCCGCACTAAGCTGGCCGATCTCGTGATCACAGACGACGGCCTCCGCAACAACGTTGTCACGCTCTCTGGCGCCGACGCCCGCTCTTTCCGCGTCGTCGGCTCACAGCTCTTCCTCCGGGCCGGCACGACGCTCGACGCCGCGAGGAAGCGTTTCTACACGTTGACGATCACCGTCGAAGACCCGCTGCTCACCGTCAGCGAGCCCGTCAAGCGGACGTTCTCGCTCGACGTGACGGACGCGGCCACGTGAGGCCGTCACCACGATCCCTTCACCACGGGCCGCGGCCGTAGTGGATCCCGAACTGCACCGTGTCGCTCGGGATGTTGGGCGTCGGCATGAGGCCCTGGCCACCGGGGATGCCGCCCGGTCCCGGATAGGGCCGGCCGTACTGGTGGTAGATCGGCATCGTCCGCGAGCTCGGCACGCCCCAGCCATACTGCGACTGGAACTCCGCCGTCGGCGGAACGACGAGGCCCCAGGGCCGGCCGAGCGAAGGGTCGTACCAGGCGCTGTGCCAGCTGCGGGTCTGGGCGCGGAGGAAGTACCTCTTCTGCGCGGCATAAGACCCGTCGGCATGGGCCTCGAGGCCGCAGGCGACGAGGACCGCCACCGCCGACAACGCAGCGATGATCGACGGCCGGCAATTCCGTGTGAAGCTGCGATTCTTCATGTTCAGTACCACCAGACCCTCGCGTCCGTCTTGAATCCCATGGCGCCCGCCGGACGGATGTAGCGGCGATGGTGCTTGTAGAGGAACTCGTGCGGCATGAAGGGCGGGTAGGTGATCCAGGTGTGGCCCACCCGCGGCGGCACTGGCCGCGGCGAGACGTAGAGCTGCGCGCCCACGCCAGGGTAGCCGGGCGGCGGCGGCGAGGGGGGCAGGTAAAAGTTGTAGAAAACGTCCGGGGTCGGAGCGTCGACTCCGTGGTCAATCGGCGCGGCCGAGACGAGCCCGGCCATGCAGGCCGTCGCTCCCGCCAAGAGCATGATGCGAACCGCTCTCATCGTTTCACCTCGTAGGGTCCTCGAAACCACACCGACCCCGTCGACCCGCTTCTTCGGCTCCTGCCAAGCGGCCCGATGAACCGGAAGCCTTGCATCCGTCGGCCTCTTCCCGACACGCAGGGTCCGCCAGTCGGCCCCGGCGCGGGCCGCGGTTTTCGGCGGCGAGCAGTCGGTATATTCTGCGTTCCCCGCAAGGTCCCCCCACTCTCCCCCGACCCCAGCAAAACCGAGCCACCATGGCCCAAGCGACCAAGAGGCCCCCGAAGAAGACCAGCCGCAAGACCGCGAAGCCGGCCGCCGAGCCCGTCGCCGAACCAACGGCGGAGACACCGGCGCCAGCCGTGGCCGAGAAGGCGTCGCCGAAGCGGCGGGCCACTGCCCAGTCGCTCGCGGCCGGCCAGCGTGACATCTCCGTGAGCGAGTTCTTCGCGAAGAACCGTCACCTGCTCGGGTTCGACTCGCCGCGGAAGGCGCTCCTGACGACCGTGAAGGAGGCGGTCGATAACGCGCTCGACGCCTGCGAGGAGGCGGGAATCCTCCCCGAGATCTGGGTCCACATCGAAGAGACCGAGCCGGGCCGCCACCGCGTCGGCGTTCAGGACAACGGCCCCGGCATCGTGCGGAAGCAGATCCCGCTCATCTTCGGCAAGCTGCTCTACGGCTCGAAGTTCCACCGCCTGCGCATGAGCCGCGGCCAGCAGGGGATCGGCATTTCGGCGGCGGGCATGTACGGCGTGCTCACGACCGGCAAGCCGGTGAAGATCATCTCGAAGACGTCGGCCAAGGATCCGGCCCACTACTACGAGCTTCGGATCGACACGAAGACCAACCAGCCCGAGATCCTCAACGGCAAGGGAGAGGGCGTCGACATCCCGCCCGGCAAGAACGGCGACGAGCTCATGCGGAAGCACGGCATCGAGTGGGTCGCCGCGAACGACAGGCAGGAGTCCGTGGCCCACGGCACGCGGGTCACGATCGAATTGGAGTCGAAGCACCAGCGGGGCCGAGGCAGCGTCGAGGAGTATCTCGAGCAGACGGCGATCGCCAACCCGCATGCGCGGTTCCACTACCAGGGCCCCGACGGCAACGAGCGGATCCTCGAGCGTTCGCACGAGGACCTGCCGCCGGAGCCGAAGGAAATCAAGCCGCATCCCTACGGCGTCGAACTCGGCAGGCTCGTCACGCTCCTCCAGGAACATCCGCGGCTCACGCTCTCTCAGTTCCTCACCGGCTCCTTCTCCCGCGTCTCGCACACGATCGCGAAGAAGGTCTGCGACACGGCGAAGCTCTCGACCCGGGCGACCGCCGCGAAGATCGGCCGCGGCGAGGCCGATGCCCTCTACAAGGCGCTCCAGGAGACCCGCATCCCGGCCCCCTCGACCGACTGCATCGTGCCGATCGGCGAGCAGCGATTGCTCGCGGGGCTCAAGGAGGTCGTGCCGGGTGAGTTCTTCGTCGCCGCAACCCGTCCGCCTTCGGTCTACCGGGGCAACCCGTTCGTGATCGAGGCGTCGCTCGCCTACGGCGGCTCGCCGGTCGCGCAGAAGATCACGCTCGAGGCGCTCTCGGAACTCGCCGGCGAGTCCGACGCCCGCAGCCTGAAGCAGTTTCTCGTGACGACGTTCGCCGGCCTCGGCGG
>JBIIOJ010000152.1:0-7442 GCA_044337015.1 Pirellulales bacterium | reverse complement strand
CCGGGGAACGACCTGCTTCAGCCGCGGCAGCACCGACAGGCCCCGCTCGACCTCGTCGAGCACCGTCGGCTTCACCGGGCGGAGGAACTCCGTCTGCCAGATGACGCGAAGCTCGGCCGACGCGGAATTCCGCAGCCTCTCCCGTTCGCTCGGCAGGAGATCGTCGCGGTCGAGCTCCTCGCAGACCCTTCGCAGCCGGCGGAGCTTCGCCCGGATGCTCCGTCGCTTCGCTTCGCTCGGGTGGGCGGTGAAGACGAGCTCGATGCGAAGCCGGTCGATCGCCGCCTGCACCTCGGCTGCCGTGCGGCCGGCGGCGGCCAGTTCCTGCACGGCGGCCGCGAGCGACTCGGGTACCGGCTTCGGATGGAGCGAGGCCTCGCGGCGGCGGAGCACCCGCACCCGCTGGCGGTCCTCCGCGATGTTCGCCAGATCGAAGTAGATCGACAGCGCCCTGGCGATCGTCTTCGCGGTCTCGACGTCGATCGCCGCGATGCGTTCCGTGAGCCGCTTCTCGGCCTCGGGCGAGGCCGACCGCCGCTCTTCCGCAAGGAGCCGGATCCCCTCGACCGCCTCGAGGGAGGCCTTGCCCGCCAACTCGGTGATCACTTCGGCGAGAATGCCGCCGAGCAGGTCGAGATCGCGTCGATGAAAGTCCTTCCCTTCCGGGAAGGCGTCGGGGCGGGCGGCCCCGGAGGATTCGGGAGTCGGTGTCAATCGGTCCTCGCGGTCAAGCCATGGGGAGTCGTGCCGCGGATGCTGCCGCCCGCAGCTCCTTCGGCAGTGGGAAATAGACCTCTTCCTCCCGAATCGTCCGCTCTTCAACGGTGGCGCCGAAGCGGTCCACGAGCCAGTGAACGCAGTCCTGCACGACGCGTTCGGGAGCACTGGCGCCCGCCGTGATGACCACGGTCTCGACGCCGTCGAACCAGGAAGGATCGATCTCCCCTGCCCCATCGATCAGATGGGAGCCGATGCCGTTCTCCCTCGCCAGTTCGGCGAGCCGCTGGCTGTTGGAGCTGTTCTGGCTGCCGAGCACGAGCACAAGATCGGCCTGTTCGGAGAGGAGCCGCACCGCCTCCTGTCGGTTCTGCGTCGCGTAGCAGATGTCGTCCTTCGGGGGGCCGACGATCCTCGGGAACCTGGACTTCAGCCGCTCGATGATTCGCGACGCATCGTCCACCGAAAGAGTCGTCTGCGTGAGATACGCGAGCTTGTCGTCGGCCGAGAAGGGCAGGTTCGCGACCTCTTCGGCGGTCTCGACGAGCGTGAACGCGTCGGGAGCCTGCCCCATCGTGCCGATGACCTCGTCGTGGCCGGCATGGCCGATGAGCAGGATGCGATAGCCGGCCTTGGCGTACTTGATCGCCTCGAGATGAACCTTCGTCACGAGCGGGCAGGTCGCATCGATCGCCCGAAGGTTTCGGCTCGCTGCAACCCGGCGGACCTCCGGAGCGACGCCATGCGCCGAAAAGAGCAGCACCGCCCCTTCCGGCACCTCCTCGACCGAATCGACGAAGACCGCGCCCTCCCGCACGAAGCGATCGACGACGTGCTTGTTGTGGACGATCTCGTGGAAGACGTACACGGGAGTGCCGTGGATCCGGATCGCCGTCTCGAGCGTCTCGATCGCCATGTTGACGCCCGCACAGAAACCGCGGGGGCCGGCGAGGAGAATCTTCATGGGTCGCGTGGCGTGGATGGAAGCGTTCGATAGGCTCACGGTATCGTAGTGAGTCGCGGTTCCCACGGCCAGACGGCCGCGGCGACGCCGGCGACGGGCCCCCAAGGAGCCACCGTGACGATCCGCAGCCCCGCTGAAGCCCGCGACCCCACCGCCTGGATGGTGGCGGATCTTCCGCGGACCACGAACTTGAACGAGGCCAGGGCTTTCTGTCGGGCCGTAGCGCGGAGGCATTACGAAAACTTTCCCGTCGTCAGCCTGCTCGTGCCCCGCCGCCTGAGGCAGGATTTCGCGAACGTCTACGCCTTCGCCCGTTGGAGCGACGACCTCGCCGACGAATCGGGCGATCCCTCGGCGGCCTCGTCGCGGCTCTCGGCGTGGCGTCGGGACCTGGCTTCCTGCTTCCGCGGCGAAGCCGAACACCCCGTGTTCGTGGCGCTCGCCGAAACCGTCGGGCGGACCGGACTGTCGATCGATCCCTTCTCCCGCCTGCTCGACGCGTTCGAGCGAGACCAGCGGCAGACGACGTACGCGACCCGCGAGGAGTTGCTCGGCTACTGTGGCAACTCCGCGAACCCGGTCGGGCGGATCGTGCTAGCGCTCGAGGGCTGCCGGGATCCCGATCGGTTGGCCCTTTCGGATGCCATCTGCACCGGGCTGCAACTCGTGAATTTCTGGCAGGACATCCGCCGGGATCGACTCGCCGGCCGCGTGTACGTTCCCCAGGAGGATCTCGTGCGGCACGGCCTCACCGAGGCCGATCTGACGGCCACGCATGCCAACGCCGCCATGCGAGACCTCGTCCGCGGCCTCGTCGCCTGGACGGACGAGTTTTTCGTTCGGGGCAGCCCGCTGGTGCGATCGGCTCCACCGTCGTTGCGGGCCGCGATCGGGGGCTTCGTCGATGGAGGGCGTGCGATCTCCGCGGCGATCAGGAAGAGCGGATACGACACGCTCGCGAGCAGGCCGGTTCTCGGCACGCTCACGAAGGCCAAGCTGGCGGCCATGACGATGCTTCGCGTGGTGGCGGGTTCCGGGGGCGGCACGACATGACCCCTTGCACCGCGGGCCCTTTTTCCATGGGATCGACCCGGGGCGACCACGACGCGTGCGAACGCCTGCTCGCCCAGAGTGGGTCCAGCTTCGCGTTCGCCATCCGGATCCTGCCGGCAGCGAAGCGACGGGCCACGACGGCGCTGTACGCTTTCTGCCGCATGGCAGACGACATCGCGGATGCTGCGATCGACCGGCCGGTCGCCTCTTCCGACGACGACGTGGAGTTCGCTCCCCGGGAGGCGATCGCACGGCTTCGCGACGATCTCGACATGGCGGTTTGCGGTGGCGGAACCTCCCCCGTCGTGCGGGCCGTGGCCGAAGCCGCCCGGCGCTACGGCATCCCGCTTCGGCTGCTCCACGACATCCTCGACGGGGTCTTGATGGATCTCACTCCCCGTCGTTACGAGCGGTTCCCGCAGCTGGAGGACTACTGCTCGAAGGTCGCCTCCGCCGTTGGACTTGCCGCGATCCACATCTGGGGATACCGTTCCGAGTCGGCGATGGCACCGGGGCACGCCTGCGGTGTCGCCTTCCAGCTGACGAACATCCTGCGCGACGTCCGCGAGGACGCGGCCGCCGGCCGCCTGTACCTGCCGCTCGAGGATTTCGTGGCGTGCGGCGCCGACCCCGACGCCTTCGTCGAAGGACGGCGGCCGCCGGAAATGGCCTGCGTGCTCGGTCGGACGGTGGAACGCGCCCGCAGGTTTTTCACGGAGGCCGCCGACCTCGACTCCCTGCTCTCCACCGACGGCCGGCTTGCGTTCCGGGCGATGTACGGCACCTACGCGACGATCTTCCGCAGGATCGCCGCCGCCCCCGAGCAGGTGCTCGCCGGTCGCGTGCGTGCCTCGAAGCCGTCGCTCGCCCTTGCGGCAGTCGCCTCGATCGTGGTCGGGCCTCGGATCCCGCGGCCGCCGGAGGGTCGCTAGATGGACGCCGTGAGCGAGAAGGATGTCGTGATCGTCGGTGGAGGGCTCGCGGGGCTCGCCGCGGCCGCCGCCCTCGTCTCCGCTGGTCATCGCGGCACGGGGGGCACCATCCGGATCATCGAGGGCCGGCGCAGGGTCGGCGGCCGAGCGGCCTCGTTCGAAGACCCGACGGCGGGAGAACTCGTCGACGCCTGCCAGCACGTCGCGCTTGGCTGCTGCACCAACTTCCTCGACCTCTGCAGGCAGGCCGGAATCGCCGGAAGTCTCCGGCGGGATCGAACGCTCTGGTTCATAGCGCCCGACAATGCGAGGGCGGCCTGCGAGGCGTCGCGGTGGCTGCCCGCCCCGTTCCACCTGCTGCCGCTGCTCGGGGGAATGGGGCATCTTTCCGCCGGCGACAAGCTCAACCTCGCCGTGGGAGTCGTACGGCTCGCCCGCACGATGAATCGGGGCGACCGCGATGCCGCCGCGGACGAGCCGGCGACGCATGCCTGGCTCGTCCGCATCGGCCAGAGGCCGCGGGTCATCGAACTGTTCTGGCGGCCGGTGATCGAGAGCGCGGTGGGTGAGTCGCTCGAACTCGTCGCGGTCTCCGCCGCCCGCAAGGTGCTCGTGGATGCGTTTCTCGCGCACCCCTCGGCGCTCGAACTGTACGTGCCGACCGCGCCGCTCGACGAACTGTTCGGGGACGGGATCGCCGCGTGGCTGGAGCGGGAGGGGGTCGTGATCGAGACGGGCGTGCAGGCGGCCGCGATCGAGCGATCGGCCGAGGGGAGAATCGCCGGCGTCGCGGTGCATCGGTCCGGAGAGCCCGCGAGGAGGATCACGTGCGGGCAGTGCGTGCTCGCGGTGCCCTGGAAGCAGGCGGCGAAGCTCGTACCCGGGATCGTCGTCGAGGGCGACTCGCGTCTTGCAGGTTCGCCGATCACCGCGGTGCATCTCTGGTTCGACCGGCCGGTGGTGGATCTGCCGCATGCCGTGCTCGTGGGTCGGCTGTCGCAGTGGGTGTTCTGCCCGAACCGGGATCAGTACTGCCAGATCGTGATCAGCGCGTCCCGCAGCCTCGAGCGCATGGACCGACAGGCGGTCGTGGA
Organism: Pirellulales bacterium; assembly: GCA_044337015.1. Lineage (GTDB taxonomy): Bacteria > Planctomycetota > Planctomycetia > Pirellulales > UBA1268 > UBA4655. The sequence goes on along the minus strand of JBIIOJ010000152.1, from coordinate 2,682 downwards.
CCGCGTCGTCGAGGAGTTGCGGCAGGCATTTCCGGCCGCCCGCGGAGCGTCGCTCGTGGCGTCGAGGGTGGTCACCGAGCCGACGGCTGTGCTCTCGGTGCGACCCGGTGCCGACGCCCTTCGGCCGGGCCCGAAGACGTCGATCGAGGGACTGTTTCTCGCCGGTGACTGGACCTCCACCGGCTGGCCCTCGACGATGGAGGGCGCCGTGCGGAGCGGACGGATCGCCGCCGACGTCCTGCTGCGATCCCGCGGGCTCCCCGGGAGGCCGCTCGTGCCCGATCTGCCAAAGAATCCGCTCGTGCGGCTCTTCGTCCGCGGATGATAACGCCGGGGTTTCCGGGTATCAGCCGCCGAACATCGCCTCGAGTCGCAGGGCGAGCGAGTCGGCGGCGGCGTGGGCCCGTTCGCGGAGTTCGACCATGTCGATCGCCGCAGACGGCCGCTTCCAGACGAGCCGCACGGCCGTGCCCGCGATCCTCGCCGCGGAGCCGGCCGTCGCCAGAGACGCCACGTCCTTGGGCACAGTCTCGGTCGCGGTGTCGCAGACGACGCGAATCACATGGACGGGGAGGCCGAGCCGCGTCGCCTCGTCGGCGATCCACCACGACTCCATGTCCACTGCGGCGGCGTGCGTGGAATCGTGGAGAATCTTCTTGGCCGCCGCGGTCGCGATGACCGTTCCGCTCGTCAGGAGCGTTCCCCGCAGCACTCCGTCGAGTGGTCGCGGCTCCCATTTCGCCGGAAGGGGGTCGATCGGCAGATAGCTTCCCTGCAGGGCCGGCTCCGTCGATCGATCCGCGATGAGGCCCACCCGGTCGGCGATGAGAATCGCGTTTCGGGAAAGCCCCGGGTCGAGTCCGCCGCAGAGACCGGCGGCGACGAGGCGGCCGGGCCGATGGCCGGCCGCGATCAACCGCGTGCCCCGCACGGCCGCATCGCCGCCGATCCCGCATGCCATGATCGCCACGGTCGCCTTGCCGAGACGACCGCAACTCACTCGCCCTCCACCGGTCCGAACCGAGACGGGGCCTTGCATCCGCGCGACGATCGCTGCGGACTCGAGTGGCATCGCCACCACGATGCCGACGTCGACACGATCGATCGAGTCTCCGATGGGCTCCCGCATCGCTCACTTTCGATGAAAAAGTCCGCGCCAGAACTCGTGGAAGCCATGCCACGGTTGTCCGGGGGGCGGCGGGACGCCCGCGGAGCAGCCGTCAGGGCAGCACCCGGAGTCGCAGTTCGCACACACCCATTCCACCTTGTATTCCCAGGCATCCTCCTCCTTGTCAACGACCTTTTTCAGGAGCGTCTTCTTCCGCCGGATCTTCGCATGGTCGCAGCAGGAGTGATCGCAGCACTCGTCGCCATTGGAGCAGCCGGAGTGTCGCTTGCCGAACAAGTGCTTGCCGCAGCCCGGAACGCAGACAAGTTCGCACTCCACCTCGTACTCGGTCTTCGGTTTCTTCTTCGTCGTCGGGACGCAACGGCAGACCGGCACGAGCTTCGGGCCGCCGCAGCAACCTCCCGACGGCACCGGGATCGGGTGCGCGTCCTCGTACGTTTCCGCCGGGCTGGCGGCCTTGCCGGATGCGGCCGGCGAGGGCTTCGCGTCGTCCGTCACCCGTTCGGCCGCCTGGACGAATGCCGCCGCCGCGAGAACCGCGAGCACGGAGCCGATTCCTCGAGTCTTGCCGGTCATGATAGTTCCTCCTCGTCGCAGGTCGCCGGAAACCGTTCTTCAGAAGTCGAACGCGAAACGGGTGCCGAAGCCGTGGATGCACCCGCCGCCGTTGTGAACGATGTAGAAGTTGTTTCTCGGCACGGGCCGGTCGAACCGGCTCTCGATGAGCGGGTAGGTGCGACTCTCGCCCGTAAGGAAATAGAGCACCTCCGGGTAGCCGCCCTGGAAGTAGACCGTTCCCAGGGACGTGCCCGGCGCGGGCTGCTGGCCGCTGGTGCCCGGGGGGGCGTTGCGGATGGAGCCGCGGGTGCGAAACCGGGTGTAGGGGAGCGTGGCCCGAGCGGGTCGCCGGTGATATTGTCGTAGATCGGGGCCCGGCGCTGCGGTTCCATCGTCCGGCCCGACAGGCCGAGGTGGACGAACGACCTTCCTTTCGTCTTCGAACACGGGCAGGTACACCAGGCGTCCGACCGTCATGCTGCCGCCGCTGGTACTCGAAAAACCGAAGGGATTGTTCGTGTTCTTGAACTGGTCTACCTGCCAGGCGAGTCGGCCGTCGTAGGCGGTGTTGAGGGCCTGGATGCCAGGGAGAAAGCCGTTGTTGAACGGCCCTTCGAAGGCGTCGTGGCTAAAGGACCGCTCCATGAAATTGAGCCAGCGGCTGCTCGTAAGGTGCTCGAAGCCGTAGGGGTCCTTCTGGTTGCCGATGCGGACGATGCCGAGCACAGGCAGCTCGCGGATCTGCATCCAGAGATCGGTGACGGCGGTCAGCGGGCCGGCGTCGCGTTCGTTGGGGAAGGCCTCGTTGTTGACGTTGATCTCGTTCACGAAGTCGTACTCGACCGCCCAGTCATAGACCTCGTACATGCGACCCTTCACGCGAAGCCGGGCCCGCCGGAAGTTCACGGTATCGGCGAGCGTTGGGTTCAGTCCTGCACGGCCCGGCGACTGGTCCGGGCCCGGGCCGGTGGTGAACGAAGTCATGTCGAGCTGCG
>JBIIOJ010000151.1:0-7505 GCA_044337015.1 Pirellulales bacterium | reverse complement strand
AGTCCGCCATCGTCACCGGGGGTTCGAAGCATCGGCGGTGGGGGTTCGGGCCGCGGTCGGCGGGGACTCGAGGATGTCGAGGACGAGCCCGCTCCAGCGCCGGCCCGCCGCATCCGTCGCCGTATTGTAACGGCGGTATTCCTCCGAGATGTCGCAGGTTTCCAGCAGGATTCCGTACCGTCCCACGCTCTCGCGGAACGCGGCGATCGCCCGTTCCCGCAGGTCGTCGGAGGCGTTCGGCCGCACCACGACCGCATGGACCGCTGCCTGCGCCTCCGGTCGGCCGATCTTCGAGAGCAGGTCGATGGCCCGCGGGGCGAGGCTCGGCTCGTCGATGGCAGAGAGCGCGACGGGCAGCGCGGCGGCGACGTCCTCGCCATCGCGGGCGATGCTTGCGAGCAGCCGCAGCGACTCCCCGGCGCGGGCGAGCCGTTCGGCGGCCCGCCGGCGATCGTCTTCACCGACCGGAGCGACGTCGGCGAGGTCGGCCTCGTCGTGCACGACGACGACGCGGAGCGGGCCGTCCGTCGGTATCCACGAGAGGAACTCCGCCGTCTCGTGTGCCCCCGGAGGTCCGAGATTCGCGCCGATCACGACCAGCCGCACGTCGCAGGAGTCGCGTGTCTCGACGACGGCGTCGCGGCCGCGGACGACCGTCGTCGGCGCGTAGCCGAGCGCGGCCACGGCCGCGGCGAGTTCCTGCCGCGGGCCAGCGATCGGATGGACGACGACCGCCCGGACGACTCCCGTGGAGGTCGCACAGTCGAGGAGGGTCTCCACGACCCTGCTCTGACCGGCGTAGAGTCCGCGGCGGCCCGCGATCGCGACCGCCCTCGCGGCGGCGAAACGCACGGCGAGGTCGGGCGCCGAGAGGGCCCGCACGAGCGAGCGTCGCACCGCCGGCTCCATCGGCCGCGGCGGCGAGCCGGCGATCTCGGCGATCACCGTCGCCGCGGCCTCGGCGGCCTCCGCCATCCCGCGTTGCATGGCCTCGTCGAGCACGGAAGCAATCGTCGTGGCCGAAGGGCCTTCCGCCGACGAGACCGCGGCGACGATCCTCTCTCCGGCCGAGGCATCGGCCCGATCGACGACGAGGAGCGTCGCTTCGAGCCTCGCGAGGAGAACCAGCCGCTCCGAGGCCGCGTCGAGTTCGCCGAGCGCCGCCCGGTCGCGTGCGAGGTGCGCCGCCTCGAGCGACTTCCGCTGCCTCGGCGTGAGCCTCGCCCTTCCGGCCACGCGTTTTTCCGCGTCCCAGAAGGTGATCTCCTCGGTCGTGTCGGCCGCGGGTGCGGCGTGGGCACCGGCGCGGGTGGCGTCGGCGTCTTCGGAGCAGAGCACCGCGTCGAGGCGGCGATCGAGTTCGGCGGCCGCGGCCCCCCTCGTCGGGAGCCTTCCGCCGGCCCGCTCGATCGCGGCCGCGGCCCGCCGACGGGCCTCCGGGGGCGTGTCGACGACGGCCACGGGCGCGAGCAGGAAGGGCCGGACCCGTTCCGGCGGCGGACCGGCGAGATCGATCGCGGAGATGATTCCCGGCCAGTTGTCGACGTCGGGCGTTCCGAGCCATCCGAGCAGGGCGACGACCCCATCCTCGCCGAGGCCGCGGAGAAGCTCGCGGACGACGCCGCGGCCGCGGGCCGTCGGCTCGTCGTCGCCGTCGGCGTGACGTGGGTCGTTCAGCCAGCCAACGATCGGGCCGATCGCGTCGAGCCCGGCGAGCGACAGCCGGCGGCCCGCCTCGGTGCGTCGGGCGAACGAGTCGCTCGTGAGGTCGGCGATCGCTTCGGCGAGCCGCTTCGGGTCGCGTCGGCGGAGTCGCGAGGCCGTCTGGATGTCACGCACGACCTTCGCGATGGCCGGCTCCGTCGGCGAGAGCCTGCGAACGGTTGCCAGCAGCGTGCCGTCGTCGTGGGCGTCGCCGAGGTCGGCGAGGATGTCCGGCCGGCGGTCGCCGGCCGCGGCGAGCGCCGCGTCGAATCGACGGAGGTAGGAAGCGGCGACGTCGTAGGCATCCACCTTCGTCGCCTTGACGACCGCGTCGAAGAGCGGGACGGGCGTCGTCCGTTCCGGGAACGCGAGCGAGTCGATGACCGCCTGGGCGAGCGGGTCGGGCGGCTCGGCCCGCACCGGCGCGGCAAGGCCCGCGATCAGGAGGAAACGCCACAAGCCACGCATGAAGGGTCCTCTGCGTGGCGGACCGGTTAGGCCAGCCGGACCTTCCACGCGGAGAGTTGTTCGGCCACCCGCTTCGGCGCCGTGGAGCCCGCGCTCTGCATCCGTTCAACTGCCCGCGAACTGCCGAGCGCCTCGCGGTAAGAGGCTTTCCAGCCGGCAAACTCCCCCCGGAACGCCTCGTCGTCAAGGTCGAGGAGCGTAGCGCCCCTTGCCATGGCGAGTCGCACGAGCCGGCCGACCGTCTCGTGCGCCGTCCGCTGTGGCAGGCCGTCGGCGATGAAGGCCTCCATCAGGCTCGTCGCGTCGAGATGGCCCCGCTCGATGCCCGCCGCGATCCTCGCCGCGTCGAACCGCGTGCCCGCCACGAGCGGCGCAGCCACGCCGAGCGTCGCCTCGACCGTGTCGATGGAGTCGAAGATCGGCTCCTTGTCCTCCTGGAGGTCGCGGTTGTACGCCGTCGGCAGCCCCTTCACGAGCACGAGCAGGCTCTGGAGATTGCCGATGACCCGGGCCGACTTACCCCGGGTGAGTTCGAGCGCGTCGGGATTGATCTTCTGGGGCATGATCGAGCTGCCGGTACAGAACGCCTCCGGCAAGAGCACGAAACCGAACTCCTCGCCGCTCCAGAGGATCCACTCCTCCGCCCACTGCGAGAGATGGACGGCCACGAGCGAGAGCACGAACGCCAGCTCGCAGACGAAGTCGCGGTCGCTCGCGGCGTCGACGCTGTTGGCGGCGAACGACTCGAAGCCGAGCGCCTCCTGCACGAGTTCCCTGCGGATCGGCAGGCTCGTGCCCGCCATCGCGCCGCTGCCGAGCGGCAGAACGTTCACCCGCTTCCGGCAGTCGGCGAGCCGCTGCCGGTCCCGTTCGAACTTCTCGACCCAGGCGAGGAGTTGGTGGCTCGCGAGCACCGGCTGCGCCCGCCGCAGGTGGGTGTAGCCGGGGATGACGAGGCCATGCTCCCTTTCAGCGAGGCCGAGGAATGCCCGCTGGAGCGAGAGCACCGCCGCGTCGATCCGGTCGATTGCCCGCCGGCAGTGGAGCCGCAGATCGGTCGCGACCTGGTCGTTGCGGCTCCTCGCCGTGTGCAGTTTTCGGCCGACGTCGCCGAGCCGGGCGGTGAGCGCGGTTTCGACGTGGAGGTGGATGTCCTCCTTCGACGCGGTGAACGCGAAGCGGCCCTCGGCGATCTCCCGCCGGATCTCCTCGAGGGCGGAGACGATTCTTTCAGCCTCGTCGGCGGTCACGAGCCCCGACGCGGCGAGCATCCGCGCGTGAGCGATCGAACCGTCGATGTCGTCGTCCGCCAGCCGCCTGTCGAACGAGATGCTCTCGGAGAACGCCTCCATCCGCGGGTCGGTCGCTTCGCGAAAGACGCCCCCCCAGGCCTTCTGCTGGCTGGAAGGCTGCTGGCCGCCGTGCGGCGTCGCGGCCGGCTTCTCTCGGGGCATGTCCTGGCTGGGCATCGGTTCGTTCCGGGGGTTTCCCGGTTGTAGTTCGATCCTGCCGAAAATCCACCGTGCCGGCTTCCAGCGGCGTCACCGGGCCGAATCGGCGAGCCCCGGATCGACAATCCATCTGGCCGCTGAGCCCCGCACATCGGCCTCGTCCCGGCGGGCGAAGACCAGCCGCTCCGGCCCCGCGGCCGGGTAGCCCCCTTGGAGGAGCACGGCGTCGCGGTCCTCGCCGGCGAGCCAGAGCGGGTGCGGAGCGTTCAGCGCGATCAAGCCGGGCAGGTCGAGGTATCGCACCGCACCCGGGATGAAGAGCGGATGCCGGTAGTCGTCGATGGCCGCGAATCGGAATCCGCCCGTGGCAGCCGCGGCTCGATCGATCGACCGACCCGCCACGGCCCGGGTGGCGAGCACCACAGGCGCCGCGTCGCCGAACCCAGCCACCGCGACCTCCGTGGGGCTCGCGTGTGAGCCGACCTTCGCGGTCCGCAGGAATCGCACGAGCGAGAGGAGATCGTGGACGCTGCGGCAGGCGGCCGGATGGTTGTAGCCGTACGTGTAGCCCGCGAACTCCCGTGGGTTCGCGACGACCGGCTGCTCCGCGCCGATCTTCCAGTGGAAGAGCCTCGGGGCGACGACCGTGGAGCCGGCGGCGAGCAACTCGCGGACCGGCGCCGGAGATCGTCCCTCCGCGTCGACGAGCGGCGCGTCACGATCAACCCAGACGACGACACGGCCCGACCACTTCTCGGGGTGCAGCCACTCGAGCGGCACCTCCTCGTCGTGCGTCCGGTTCACGAGCGCGCCGGTCATCCGGACCGCTCCTTCGACGCCGGCTTTTTCGTCCTGCCGCCATTCGGAGTCGCCCGCCTCCTCGTACGAGCGGCCGATCACGGTCTCGACCGCCGGCGCGACCCACTCGCGGAGCCCCTCGGGCGTGGCGGCCTGCCGCTTCACCTGCGTGTCGATGTCGGCCGCGAGCCGCGAGAGCAGCGCCCGCTCGAACTCGGGGTCGGCCACGGGAGGCGCGGGATGCGACGGGTTCCAGACGGAGAGTTCCTCGCGGGAGAGCGGCTCGTAGTCCCGCTCGATGACCGGCTCCTCGAACCCGAGACGAAACTCGCGATTGAGGAACGTGTAGAAGGCCGACCTCGTCACCGCATTGTAGTTGTGCGGGAAGTGCTCGCCGCGGTGAAGCATGACGTTGTCCTTCGCGCCGACCAGCTCGTAGAGTCGCTGCAGTTGCGGGAATCCCTTGGTCGCCAGTTCGCGGGTCCAGTCGTTGGCCGTGTTCATGCCCTGCGGCTTCGGGGCGAAGAGCGCGGCGAACTCCACGTTGCCGGTGCCGATCCGCAGGAGTGACGCATTCTCGCATGTGCAGCCCCCCTGCATCGCCGTGCTCACCATGACGACGGGAAACGACAGCTTCAGCCGGTCGTCCACCGCGGCCAGGAGCATCGTCTGCGTGCCGCCCCCGCTCGAGCCGGTCATGGCAACCCTTTCCGGATCGACCTCGGGCAGGCTGAGCAGGAAGTCGAGCGAGCGGATCGCGTTCCAGGTCTGCAGCCCCATCACGCTCTGCAATCGGCTTTCCGCCCGGGGGCTGTAGAGTCCCCAGCCGACCGCGCGGTTCATCTCGGGCCGCTGCTTCGCGAAGCCATGGACGAGCTCGCGGGAAAGCTGCTGGGAGTCGGAGTCGCCGAGCATGTCCCACTGCCAGACCACGCATCCCATCCGGGCAAGCTGGACGCAGAGCGACTGGAAACGGCTCCGCCCACCGTCTTCGAATCGCTCAGCACCGGTCGCTATCTCGTGTCGTACGGCATCGGGAGGTTGATCGGAGAGCCGGGCGTCCTTCCAGTGGCCGTGGGCGAAGAGCACGCCGGGAAGCTTCCCCTTCGTGCCGACCGGGCGGTAGAGATTGCCGGTGACGAAGAACCCGGGCAGGCTCTCGAAATAGACCTTCGACACGGTGTAACCGTCCCGCTCGACTGTGCCGTGGATCACGGGCTCCAAGACGTTCTTCGTCGGAGGCGGCCAGAGCCCCTGCGACACGAGCACGCGGCGACGCACCGCGCCAGCCCGCTTTTCCCACGCCTCGCGCGAGGCCGGGGGCTCGAAGGGAAAGTAGCCGTCGAGATCCTTCGGGGGCCCGAGCCTCACATCGGCGGAGAAGGCCTGCGGCACGATGCATGAGGCCAGAATCACGGAGACGACCAGAGCGGTTCGGCGAGTGGTCATGCGGCGAGTATAGCAACGGCTTTTGGTTCGCCCGAAGGGCGGCCGTGACTCGTCGTAAGCCGGGGCAGGGTACATTGCGACCATGCTCTCCCCCGAAGACTTTCTCGCGCCCGGCGGTCGATTCTCCGCGAGGCTGTCCGGCTGGGAGTCACGGCCGCAGCAGCTCGAGATGGCGGCGATCGTGGCGAGGGCACTCCGTGAGCGGAAGCACGCGATCGTGGAGGCGGGTACGGGCGTGGGAAAAAGCCTCGCCTATCTCGTGCCGGCCGTGCTCGCGGCGACGGCCGATCAGGAGGAAGGGCAGGGGGGGGCGGACCGCGTCGCATTGGACGACGACGACTTCGGCGAGCCGGAGGCGGCCGTGGGAAGCCGGCCGAGGCGGATCGTGATCTCGACGCACACGATCGCGCTGCAGGAGCAGCTCGTGGGAAAGGACATCCCGCTCGTCGCCTCGGTGATGCCGCGGGAGTTCTCCGCGGTGCTCGTGAAGGGCCGAGGCAACTACGTGAGCCTGCGGCGGACGGAGCTGGCGGTGGAGCGGGCAGGAAGCCTCTTCACCGACGACGAGGAGGTGAAGGAGCTCCGCGAACTGGCGGCCTGGGCGAGGAGCACGGCCGACGGCTCGCTCGCCGACCTCGCGACACTGCCTCGCACCGCGGTGTGGGACGAGATCCAGAGCGACTCGGGCAACTGCATGGGGCGGGCCTGCCCGAGCCACCAGCGGTGCCACTACTACGCGGCCCGCCGTCGGATGGGCAACGCCCAGATCCTCGTCGTGAACCACGCTCTCTTCTTCTCCGACCTCGCGGTGCGGCAGGGGGGTGGGAGCCTGCTGCCTGCCTACGACGCCGTCATCTTCGACGAGGCCCACATGGTCGAGGGCGTCGCGAGCGAGCACCTCGGCGTCGGCCTCTCGAGTGGCTCGCTCGATCGCGTGCTCTCGAAGCTCTACAACGAACGGACCCATCGCGGCCTCATCGTCCACTACCGGATGCGGGACCTCGAGCCCGACGTGCTGCGGTGTCGCCGTGCCGCGGAGGACTTCTTCGACGGCCTCCTACAGACGCTCATCCCCCGCGGCGAGCCGCCGTGGCGGATCGCGGACCCCTTCGTCGTGCCCGACACGCTTGGCGACGCGATGCTCTCGCTCGCCCGCAAGCTCCGAAACGCCGCCGACGGCATCTCGGCGGAGGCCGAGCGGCACGACTTCCATTCGCTCTCCGACCGGCTCACGGCCCTCGCCGGGAGCCTCAGGAGCTGGCTCGAGCAGAACGTTCCCGGAAGCGTCTGGTGGGTGGAGTCGCACCGCAGCCGTCGCGGCCGCGAGCGGCTCACGCTCTCGAGTGCGCCGGTCGACGTGGGAGACACGCTGCGGCGAACGCTCTTCGAGAAGGTGGGCACCGTCGTGCTGGCGAGCGCCACGCTCGCGGTCGGGTCGGGTGCGCGGCGGGACGACGAGCCGTTCGAGCATCCCGTCGACGCGGCCGCCGACCCTGGCCCGCGGGACATGGCGTTCTCCTACCTCGAGAAGCGGCTCGGCCTCGAACGGCTTCACGATCGCGTCGTCTCGAAGCGTCTCGGGAGCCCGTTCGACTACGCGCGGCAGGCGAAGCTCGTCCTCCTCAAGGACCTCCC
>JBIIOJ010000150.1:0-7520 GCA_044337015.1 Pirellulales bacterium | reverse complement strand
GACGGTCTGTCGCTCCGTCACCGGCAGCCGCAGCGGATCGCCCTCCGGGCGGGTGAGCGCAAGCTCCGTGGCGAACGCGAATCCGGGCTCCGAAACGTCGAGCGCGGCGGGCGTGAGGGCGACGAGACTGTCGGGGGGCAGCACCCGCAGCCGGCCGGTGAGGTAGTCGACGAGCCGCCACATGAGCGTGGGAAACACCCGCGTGCGGCCCAGCGTGCCGCGGTTCAATTCGAAGCCGAAGGCGAGCATCATCACCCGCCCGCGTCCGAGCGGCATGTCGACGGCGAGCGGCCTGCCGTCCGGCGCGGCGAGCACGACCGCGGCCGCCTCGTTCACCGCGGAGAGTTCGCGGATCTTCGTGAACTGGATGGACGAAAGATCCCCCTGCAGCGGATCCCGGTAGGGAGCCAGCCACGGATGGGCCGAGCGGGGCGCCGACAGGGCCAGGGCGGGAGAAAGGTCCTGGTCGTTGCCGAGCTGGGCGGGGGCGAGCCCCGGATTCCTTGGGTCGGCGCCGAAGAAGTTGCGGTTGAATTGCAGGGCGCTTGCGCCTGCCGAGCAGACGATCAGGAGCGACCGGCCGTCTCGGACGAACGTCCGCAGGTCTTCCACCGCCTTGCCGGGCAGGCTCGAGACGTCATAGAGCACGATGAGCTCGAACTTGCTGAGCGTCTGGCTCGCGATCGCGTCCGAAGCGACCACGGTGGTGTCGATGCCGGTTCCGTTGCCGCGGCCCATTTCCCGGCCGGGATTCAGCACGTATCGAAGGATCGTGGCGCCGTCGACCGTCGACTCCCCGGACTCTTCGGCCTCCTCCGCCGCCGTCTGGCCGAGGCCGGCGAGCGCCTGGTCCACCGCCGCCGCCTGACCGGCGCCGTTGACGATCAGCACTCGGCGGCTTTCCGCCACGTTCAGCGGCACGCTCGACACGTCGTCGGTGACGAGCGAATCGGGCTCCTTGATCCGCACGTCGGCCACGGCCCGCACGGCGCGGTTGACGGGAGTGGTGAGATCGACGATCGCCCGGCCGCCCGGCTCGAGTGCAACCTGCGTCACGGCCGGATCGGGCTGGTTGCCGACGGCGAGCTGGAGCTTGGCAGTTTTCGGCGCGGTGCCGCTGTTGAGGATGGTCGCGATCACGTGGGCGTCGTCGCCCACCTTGACCGTGCCGCCGCGCACGTGCGTGTCGGTGATGGCCACGTTCTCCGCAGCGGCGCTGGCGAGGTCGACGAAGACCACTTCCAGCTTGTCTCCCAGGCTCGACTTGGTGCGGAGGAGCTTCTCGAGGTCCTTTTGATTGCGGGTCGCCAGCGCGGTCGCCCGCAGGTCGGAGAACACGACGATCTGCGACTTTACCTCCCGGCGGCCCTGCACGAGGTTCGCCGCGGCGACGATGGCGTGGACGAGGCCCTCGCCCGTTCCGTCGGACGCGCGGAGCTTGTCCGGCCCCTCGGCCGCAACGCTCGCCAGGGCGGCGGCGTTTCCGGGCTGCAATTCCGCGAGCACGCGGGTCGTGTCGCCGGCGACGACGACGGCGGATTGGCTGGGCGGTCGGATCTCGCCAAGCAGGTCTCGGGCCTTGCGGATGGCGAGATCGAGGATCGGGATCCGGGCCTCGCCCTCGGGATTGAAGACGGTCTGGTTCATGCTCGCCGACGCGTCGAGCACGACCACGAGATTCCGCGGGGCCGGCGCGGGGTCCGCCGGGGAAAACAGGCGGGCCATCGCGAGGACCAAAAGCGCGAGCGTGAGCAGCCGCAGGAGGAGCTGGAGCGGATCGATCAACTTCATCGCGAACTGGTTCGTCCGCTGGTCGCGGGTCAAAAGCCGCAGGGTGGGGAAGTCGAGGATCGGGAACTTGTGCTTCGCGATCAGGTGCAGGGCGATCGGCACGCCCAATCCGATCAGGCCGGCCAGCATCGTTGGGAAGAGGAAGGTCATGAGAGTGATTTCGCGGTCGACTCAGCCGGCCCGCTGCCGTCGCAGGAGCAGGTAGTCGCGGAGCACGGTCTCGATCGGCTGCGAGGTGTCGACGAACCGGTAGTCGGCCCCCGCCGAGGCACACCCCGCCTTGATCGCCTCGCGGAAGCCTTCGAGCCGCTCCAGGTATTTCGTGCGGAGCCGCAGCGGGTCGGTCATGAGCTGACCGCCCGTCTCGAGATCGCGGAAGCTGGTGAGAGACTGGAAGGGAAACGTGACCTCGTCGGCGTCGAGCAGATGGAAGACGACGACCTCGTGGCGGCGGGCCACGAGATGGCGGATGCCGTCGATCGCCGACTCGACGGCGCTGTGGCAGTCGCTGATCAACACGATCACGCCTCGGCGGGTGAGCCTCTGGACGATGTTCTTGAGCGTGGGCCCGAGATCGCTCTCCCCCTTGCAGGAGAGTTGCTCGAGCCTCGAAAGGATCGAGAAGAGGTGCCGCTTGCCCTGCTTGGGGGGAAGGAAATCCCGCATCTCGGTGTCGAACGTGACGAGCCCGGGGGAGTCCTGCTGGTGCGTGGCGAGGTGGCTGAGCGCCGCGGCGAGATACGAGCCGTATTCGAGCTTGGAAAGCCGGTTCTTGTCCTGCGGGACGTAGCCCATGCTGCCGCTCGTGTCGAGGAGGCAGACGACGTTCATGTTCGATTCCATCTCGAACCGCTTCACGTAATACCGCTCCGTGCGGGCGAGCATCTTCCAGTCGATCGTCCGCAATTCGTCGCCGCGGGTGTACTCGCGGTGATCGACGAACTCGACGCTGTAGCCGTAATCCGGGGAGCGGTGCCGGGAGGCATACATCCCCTCCACGAGGAGCCGCGCCTTCAGTTCGATCCCGGAGATCGACCGCAGGAGGTTGGCGTCGAGAAAACGAACGGGAGGAGGGGATTTCATCGTGGGAGGCAGGATCCTTTTCGCGGATCAACCGCCTCGGGCTTGCCCGTGATCCGCAGCTGCACGCAGTCGCCGGCGCGGGCCGCCGAAACGGCCGCGGCGGTGGGGATCAGGAACAGAGCCACATGCGGGGGGGTGTGTCGCATCGGGGGCGGGAGGGGGGCGGGAGGCGAACGAGCGGGACACCCATTCAGACGCATATGTTAGCTCAGCCGTGTCCGATTCCGCTGCCGGCAGCCCTGTGGGGCCGCCGTGGAGAGCCCCTTCCGGAAGCCCGTGGCGGTGCTCCGAAATGGCTTGGCCGCCGGCATGAGGAATCCGTTCATTCTCGTTCGTCCGAACAGTCATGGCCGTTGGGTTTGCACGGCCGTCTGCACTCCATGCGGGTTGAGCCCTCGCATCCCGGATTCTGGCTATGACGCTGGCTTTTTCGCGGAATTTCTGGCTGCCGCGCTAAACTGTCCCGGAGGCGGACGCACCAGCCGTCCCCCTGCCCACGCCCTGCCCGCCTCCCGACCGCCATGCCAGCCTCCGATGACTTCGTCGCCCTCCTGACCAAGCACCAGCGGCAGCTGCATGCATACATCTTTTCGCTGGTGTGGAATCCGGCCGATGCCGACGACATCCTCCAGGAGACGAACATCGTGCTCTTGAAGGCGGCGGCGGAGTTCGACTCAAGCCGCGAGTTTTTGCCATGGGCGCTGGCGATCGCGAGATTCCAGGCGCTCGCCGGCCTCAAGCGGCGGCAGCGGCTGCGATTCGTGTTCGACGAATCGCTCGCCAGGGCCCTCGCCGACGACGCCGCCCGGGAAGACCCCGTCCTCGAGGCCCGCCGCCTGGCCCTGGCCACCTGCCTCCAAAAACTTCCCGCCGCCGACCGCGACCTGCTCGTCCGCCGCTACGAACCGAAGGCAGTGGTCGGCGAGATGGCTGCGGCGCTCGGCCTGAGCTTGAAAGCGCTCTCCGACCGGCTCCGACGCATGCGGCAGAGACTGCTCGAGTGCATCACCCGCACGCTCGCCGAGGAGGCCTTGCCATGACCTCCCGCCCGAATCTGCCGGCCAACTCCCTTTCGCCACGCGAGCGAGACGAACTCTCCTCGCTGCTTAACACGCTGGCCGACGGCATTCTTTCCGATGCCGAGGAGCGGCGGCTGCGCGAGATCCTCGACCGAGGCGAGCCGGCCCGGCGGGTCTTCCGCGAGTTCGCCTCGCTGCACACCGTTCTCTACTGGGACTACGCGACGCTCCTGGCTCCTCCATGCCCGCCGCGCGGCCTTGCTAAAGAGCAGGGGACCGACCCGTGGCCGCCGGTTCGCCGGGTGGCGGCGTTTCTTGCGGCGGCCGTGGCGGCGGGGGCCGCGACGATGGCCGCGTGGATGATGATCGTCAGCCCGGCGGGCTTCCGGGGGCAGGCGGCGAGCGACCGACCCTTGGCGAAGGTGACGCAGGCGCGGTTCGTGCTGCCCGCCGTTGGAGAGCGTCCGCTCACGGTCGGGCAATCCCTCGAGGCGGGCCGGATCGCGCTCGTCGAAGGCGCGGTGGAATTGACGCTCCGCAACGGCGTCGTGCTCGTGTTCGAGGGGCCGGGCGAACTCGATCTCGGCGGCGAACTCTCCGCGACGCTGCACGACGGCAACGTCGTCGTGCGGATGCCCAAAGGCAAGAACGGCTTCGTCGTGCGGACGCCCACGACCGACGTTCTCGACCTGGGCACCGAATTCGCGGTCAGCATCGGGCCGGGCAACACCACCGACGTGCAGGTGTACGATGGCGCCGTCATCACTTCGGCAAGCCGGAGGCAGGAGACGACGCGGGTGCCCAGGCGGCTCGTCGCGGGAGAGGCGGTGAGGATCCCATCCGAGCCGAACGCCGAGCCGGCGGCCATGGCATTCCGTCCCGAACGGTTCGTTCGCAACCTGCCTGCCGATGTCGGCATTCCTCTGGCAGCCCATCTGGGCAGGGAGTCGCCGGCCGAAGAGATGCGGCTTTATGGCCCGGCGAGACAGGCTTCCATCGCCGTCCACCCCGCACCGCCGGGCATGGTGATCGACGGCCGGCTCGACGAATGGGCCGACCGTCCCGGGTTCAGCGGCACCCTCGACGGCTCCGCTTCCTGCATCGAGCGGGCCGACGGCCGGATGATGTATGACGAGAACTGCCTCTACATCGCCGCCCGCGTCGGCGATCCCATGCCGCTGCGGAGCATCATCGATCCGGAGATCGATGCGTCGTGGGGTTGGCGGGGCGGCGCCGTGCAGGTGCGGGTTTCGACCGATCGGCAGATGGGCTGGCCGGCCCGCGGCAATTCATCCAGTTATTTTTCACAGCGTGGGATCGCGCCGACGCCGGAGCAGGAGGAAATCGCCAAGAATCCGAAGCTCTCGCACCTCACCATGTGGTTCCACGCCCCCACGAAGACCCCCTGTCTCACGATCGCCAGCGGAGCGCTCTTCGGCGAGTTGCAGGTGAGCCCCGGCGGTTTCGTCGGAGCGTACGTGCTGGACGCCGACGGCCAGGGCTACACGATGGAATACGCGATCCCCTGGTCGCTCCTTGGTTGCGCCGACGACCCGCCGCAAAAGGGCGACGTGCTCGCCGCGGTCTGGCAGGTGATCTGGGGCGACGCGGCCGGCCGCATGAGGAGGGAGCAGATGGTGGAGATTCGCAATCCCGACGAGCCGCTGCGGATCAACGTCTGGGAACGGGCCTCCACCTGGGGGCGCGCGGAGTATCGCTGAAGCGGGCGAGAAACCTCACCATGAACGGAATCCGGCCGGCGGTTGCCCTGCTCGCGTTCGCTGGCCTGTGTTCGGCGGCGACTGCGGCGCCGCCCTCCGCCAACGTCGGCCCGGACCCGACGGTGGGGCTCAAGGCGTCCGACGTCGACTTCGCGGCCTGCAAGGCCTGGGTGGACGGCAAGGAAGCCGAGGGCGACTTCAAGAACGGCATCCTCGCGACGCTCGGCGTGGCGGGCGGGAATCCATGGACGGCGATCCAACCGGGCAATAGCAAAGAAGCGAAGCTGATCCAGTATCTCGTCGTGCTCAAGCGGCCGGCGAAGTTCGGCTCGCTGCTCTTTCAAAAGCAAGGCACGCTCGCGTTTCTGAAGCCCGGCGCGGCCCTGCCGCCGGATCCCACCAAGGCGGAGAACTGGGTGGAGGTGACGTTCCCGCCGAACCAGTCCGGCTGGCGGCTGGCGACCGTTGCGGGCGAATCGCAGGCGTTTCTCTGCACCGTCAAGAGCGCCGGGTACGGTCGGTTTCCGTTCACCTGCCTGCGGCTCATGAAGTCGCGTCTGCACAACATCATGCCGGAGGGGCTTGCCAACGGCGAGGCGGAATTCGTCCGCTACAACCCGCTCAGCGCGCCGGACTACTTCAAGGCGTCGTTCATCGTCACCGGAGAGGGCGTCTGGCAGAGCCACGGCCCCGACGACACCGGCCGTGTGCCGCGGCCCCCGGTGACCGACATCGATCCGACCTGGTTCGTGGTGTCGTGGGACGAGCCGCGGTCGATCTCCGGCCTCCTCCTGTCGTCGAACTTCAAGACCTTCAAGGTCTATGCCTACAAGGGTCCGGCGGGCATCAACCCGGCGGTGGCCGGCCCGCAGGATTGGACGCGGATCAGGCAGGAGCCGCGAGCCGATGGCAGCGCCGCCCTGGTCACGTTTCCACCGATCACGACGCGGGGGCTCAAGTTCATTTCGGAGTCGACGACTTCGGCCGGCGGCGCAAGCGCCACCGCGCGGTGCGGCGTGATCTCCGGGCTGCAGGTGTTCAGCGATCTGGGCGACGCGCCGGTGCCGCCATTCAAGCCTGCGGCGGCGGAAACGCCTCCGCTGACGGTCAAGTTCACGCTGCCCGAGAAAGGGATCGTGTCGATGGCCATCGACGGCCCCGACGGGCGGCGGGTGCGGAATCTCCCCGCGCGGCTGGAGATGGAGGCCGGCGGGCAGAAGGTGGGCTGGGATCTCAAGGACGAGTCGGGGGCGCATGTGGCCCCTGGCAGCTACACCTGGAAGGCGATCTCGCATCCCGGGCTCGAGATGAAATACGAGATGACGCCGTATCCGAACGTCGAGATGGTGACCAAGGAAAATTCCCCGTGGCTCAACGGGCATGACGGCCCCGGCGGCTGGCAGGCCGACCACTCGGCACCGCGGGCGGTCTGCGCGGCGGGGGACGATCGGGTCTTCCTCGCGTCGCCGTGCGCCGAGAGCGGCGTGGCGGTGATCGAGTGCGATCTCGAGGGCCGCAAGCACTGGGGCCACCACAACATCATCGCCTGGACCGGGCCGACGTACCTCACAAGCGACGGCAAGCACGTGTATGCCATGCCCGAGTCGAGAGGCCACTACGAGCTCCAGGGGCAGCTCGATTACGTCTGGCGGTTCGGCCTGCCGGAGAAAAAGCTCGACACGCCCTTCGAGCTTCACGCCACCGCCACGCGGAAGCGCGGCGCGAGCGGCCTGGCGGTTCGCGACGGCAAGCTCTACGTGGCGGTGAACGCCGGGAACAATTGGCTCGAGAACGCCTTGGCCGCGTCGGTCGTCGACCAGGACAACTGCGAGCCGAAATACGCGAAGCCGCCGAAGACCAACAAGTATGACGATCCCGACCCCCGCTCGGACTTTCTCCGGCTGTT
>JBIIOJ010000149.1:0-7536 GCA_044337015.1 Pirellulales bacterium | reverse complement strand
CCCGCGATCCGCCGCGGCTCGGCCACCGTGTCCTTCGACTCGCCGCCGTCGTAGGGATACTTCCGGTCCTCGAACACCTTCCAACTCACCCCCCTCCGAAGTCCTTCGGCGCCGAGAAGCATCGCCGTCAATTCGTGCTTGCGGTCGTCGCAGAGCGCGACGTCGTCGCCGCCGTCGCCATCGAGGTCCGTGCAGAGGATGCGGTGGATCGTCGACTCGCTCACGCCGCTGCGGCGGCCGACCCGGCCGTCGATGCTCTCGAGCAGCTTGAGTTCCCACGGCCGCCCCTCGGCGAGCCGCACGATCCTCTCCTGGTCGACCAGCACCATCCCCAGTTCGGGATCGCCCCGCAGCGCCGCGCCAGCCGGCGGCTTCACGCTGTCGACGACCCGCATCACGCCCGCGTCGTCGGCAGAGAGCCGGTGGATGAAGCCGCCCCCCTGCTCGAGCGCCCAGGCCTCCTTCTCCGAGATCGGCAGGTAGCCGCCGATCTTCTGCCCTTCCGTGAGCATCACCTGGTCCACCGGGTGGAGGTCGTCGCCCAGCCACTGGATGACGCCGTCGGTGAGACGAGCCTTGCGGAGCTCGTCGCCCAGGGGCAGAAGCAGGTATTCCGAGAGATCGACCTTCGACAAAAGCGACGGCGTCGTGACGACCGACTTGCCGTCGACGAGCTTCACGAGCCGCCCGCCCGCGGCATAGGCGTCTTGCACGAGCAAGACGTCGCCACCGAGCCAGACGACCTGCTCGACTTTGCCGCCGAGTTCTGGAAACCTGGTCTTCACGGGCTCGGATCGGTCGGCCGGCCAGACGAACAGATCGACGTCGCTCCCGGTCCGCTGGGCCCACCAAGCGGTGCTGCCGATGGAGTCGAGCGCGAGGATCTTGCGGTCCTTCCCCTCCTGCGGCCATGGCTGGGGGTAGGTGAGCCGGCCGTTCTCCCACCGGCAGCGGTGGAGGTCGGCCGCGTCCTTCGTCCAGACGAGCAGGAGCCCCTTGTCGCCCGCCGGCGCCGCAAGCCCGCGGATGCCGCCGATCGTGGGAAAGCTCTCCTCGGCCAGCCAGCCCGAATCGCCGAGACGGTGGAGCCTCAGCCGCGGCTGGGACGAGTCGACCGCGACGATCGCCGTCTTGCCGCCGACGTCGATGCCGCACCATGTCCGCTTCAACGCGGAGGGAATCGGCAGCGCGTCCTGGCGGCCGATGGCCGAGGGCTCGCCGCGGACGAGCTGGTGGCGGCGGAGCACCCCCTTGTCGTTGCCGCCGAGCAGGAGGAGATCGGCCTTCGGGATACGGCCTGGCGCCGGTGGATTCGCCGACCGGAAGCCGTCGACGTTTTGATCGTGGATCGTCTGCGCGGGCAGCAGGCTTCCGTCGGAATCGCAGCGATACCAGCGGAGGACCTGTCTCGCAACGTTCGACCACTCCACGAGGTCGCGGCGGCCGTCACCGTCGAGATCGGCGAGGTGCCAGTCGAGCCGGCCCCGGTTCTCACGCGGCGAGAGCCACCGCGGCCGCGAGCCGCGGGCGAGCGGCAGCTGCTGGATTCCCTGCTCGTAGCCGACGAGGAGCTCATGGCCGCCGCCCTGCAGCCCCTTTTCGTCGCCGGGCAAATCGCGAACGAGCAGGCAGCCGTCCTTGCCGGTGGGCGTGCCCGCGAGCATGTTCCACTCGCCCGTCTTCTTCCATGCCCCCTTGGCATCGGGCTTCTTGTCGGGCGCTTGCGAATAGATCGCGATGCGGTTGGCCGGGGTCGTGAGGACGAGCAGTTCGGGCCGGCCGTCGCCGTCGAGGTCGTGCGGAACGGCATCGACCGGAAGTTCGTCGATCGCGATCTCGCCGTGCGACCAGTCGGGAGCGAGGGGAAGCTCGTTGGGGCGGTCGGGGTCGTTCGCATCCTCGCGGGTGCGTTCCTCCTTCGGCAGCCAGCGGTAGAGGTCGAGCCTCGCCTGCCGCGGGTTCACCACGATCACGTCGTCGCGGCCGTCGTGGCCGAGGTCGGCGACCGCGATCCGCTCCGCCTTGCCGTCGAGCGGGATCACCCGCATCCCCTGCCAGCCGTCGAAGCCCGCGGAAGCTGCGGTCTCGGCCGACCGGGCGAGGATCGGGGAAAGGACGGCGAGGCAGAGGGAAACGGTGATGCGGATCGAAACGCTCATCCCCGGCAGGATACCGGCGGGGTCGGCCGGCGTGCCAGTCAGGCGGCGCGGCGGCGCCACGTCTCGTTCGCGGAGCGGACGGCGAACCGTAGGAACGGCCGCTTGAGCTCGTGATAGGCCTTCTCCACGAACCCCATCTGCTTGTTCTGGATCACGGTTCCGCCGAGCATCGCGTCGATCTCGCGAATCACGACGGGCCGGGCCGAGAGCACCCTCGAGCCGTGAATCCACTGCATCTGCACGAACGAATCAACGGGTCGGTCGAAGGAGCGGCTCGCGTCGAGGAGTCTCATCGCCGCTTCCCGGCCGACGAGTTGCATCTGCATGCCGAGGCCCGGGAGCCTCGGCTCGAGGAATCGCACGCCGCCGAGGGTCCTGGAGACGATGCGGCTCTCTCCTCGCTCGTGGAGCGGAAAGCGGATCACCTCGTCGGGCTGGATCGCCGAGACCGCCGCCCGGACGACCGCGTTGAATTCCGGCGAGGCGATGGCGACGTCGTCTTCCACGATCAACCCCGCGTCGATGCCGTCGTCGAGGATCGACTGCCATGCCCTGCGGTGCGAGAGGAAGCAGCCGACCTCGCTCGCGAGCAGCCGGAACGGGTATCTCGGCGAATGGATGGCCTGCCGCACGACCGCCGTGATCGCCTCGTGGCTCATGGCCCTGCCGTCGACCGCCGGCAGAAGTTCGGCCGGCAGCGGGAGCGACTGGCCGAGCAGCAGCGCCTGCGACCGGCGAGAGACCGCCCGCTCCAGATGAATGACGTACGCCTTCCCCCGCATGGCTTGCCGCCTCCCAGACCCCGCTGGTATCGGCACGCCGTTCCGGATTTATGGATAAAATCGGTCGGAGAGTCCCGCGGTGCGATGTTCGTGTCGCCGCAGATTTCCTGGGTTGCCACATTGGCTAAGCCGCGGGGATCAGGCCCGCAAGCACCTCGCCGGGGGAGAGCCCGCGCCGGCGCAGCTCTCGGATGGCGAGGCTGCCGGCACGTTTGGCAAGCCTGCGGCCCGCGGCGTCCCGAACGAGCGGCGCGTGGCACCATGCGGGCGGCCGCCAGCCGAGCGACTCGTAGAGGAGAATCTGGCGAGCGGTGCTCGTGAGCAGGTCCTCGCCGCGGACGACCTCCTCGATCTCCATGGCGTGGTCGTCGGCGACGACGGCCAGCTCGTAGGCCGCCACGTCGTCCCGCCGCCAGATGACGAAGTCGCCGAAGTCGACCCCTGCGGTCCGCCGCACGGTGCCCGCCAAGGCGTCTTGAAACTCGATCGTGCGGCCATCGGGCACGCGAAAACGCCAAGCCACTCCGCCCGGCTCCCGTGGAAGATCCCACGCTGCCGGCCGCAGCGTCGCGGGGAAGACCGGCTCTTCGTCGTGCGGCATGGCGTGCGGCGCGATCGCCGCCTCCTCGACGTCGCGGCGGGAATGGGGGCTCGGGTAGATCAGCCGTGCCGCGGCGAGCCGTCTCCAGGTTTCGAGATACCAGGCGGTCCGTTCGCCCTGTCGATACGGCGCGTGTGGCCCGCCGATGTCTGGGCCCTCGGTCCATGCGAAGCCGAGCCAGGCGAGATCGTCGACCGTGGCGTCGGCATATTCCGGCCGGCAGCGTTCGCGATCGAGGTCTTCGATCCTGAGAACCAGCCCCGCTCCCACGGTGCGGTTGGCGGCGATCGCGAACGTGCGGGCGTGGCCGACGTGGAGATACCCGCTGGGCGTCGGAGCAAGCCTTCCACGGAGCGGCATGGCAGTCTCGCCCCTACATGAGCCACCAGGCACCGGTGGCGACGACGTAGACACCGATTGCGAGGTTCGTCGCCGCATGGGCAAGAATCGGGTCGATCGGCGCCCGGGTGGCGGCGGCGATCCCGCTGACGATCGCAAACCAGCCGATGGCCGCGATGGCCTCCGCCGGGTGCGAGACGGCGGCGTAGACCGCGCACGTGGCTGCGGAGGCAAACGTGAGCAGCCCGAACGGCACCTTCCAGAAATCCTCGTGAATCACGACCCGCATCAGGAATCCCCGCAGGAACAGTTCCTCGATGATCGGCGTCACGACCATGAGCCCGAGGAACCGGACCGCGAGGAAGGCCCATGCTTGCCGGGAGCCCTCGCCAAGCTCCGCAAACGGGTTGAAGCCGCTCCGCTCACCGAGCGTGCCGCCGAAGCCGGCCTCCCGCTGCAGGCCTGAAAGCACGATCCACGGCAGTGCCAGCGCGAGCCCCAGGAGCGGCGGCCACCATGACGGCCGGCCGAGCCAGCCGGAAAGCGGCCCACGGCAGGCGGCGATGGCGGCGAGGGTCGCCGCCAGACGGATCGAGTACACGAGCGGGTAGGCGGAGTAGGGGATGCCGAGCGAGCCGGCCAAGCCCCCTCCGCTCGGCACGGGCTCGAACAGGCTGCCGACGAGGAACACGACCATCGGGACCACGGTCGTGAAGAACGGCCGAGCGGGGCCGTGGTCGATGCAGTCGCTCATGGAATGGAGCTCACGGTCCGGGGTTTTTCCGCAGGGAAACGGCTCCGCTGTCGCGTCTCCGGGCCCGCGAGTATATTCCGTGGTCTCCGCCGGAAAGATTCCGACGGGTTTTCCACAGGTTTTACCCGCACTGCAGGTGACAGGCTCCATGGACCTCACGAAGCTCCGCAACATGGGCATCTCGGCCCACATCGACTCCGGCAAGACGACCCTTTCGGAGCGGATCCTTTACTACGCCGGCCGCATCCACCGGATCCAGGAGGTGAAGGGCGGTGGCGACGGGGCGACCATGGACTACATGGATCTCGAGCGGGAGCGGGGCATCACGATCACCTCCGCCGCCACGAGCGTGCAGTGGGGCGACTGCGGCATCAACCTCATCGACACTCCCGGCCACGTCGACTTCACGGTCGAGGTGGAGCGGAGCCTCCGCGTGCTCGACGGGGCGATCCTCGTCTTGTGCAGCGTGGGCGGCGTGCAGAGCCAGTCGATGACGGTCGACCGTCAGATGAAGCGGTACAAGGTGCCCCGGCTCGCGTTCGTCAACAAGATGGACCGCACGGGCGCCAATTTCGAGCGGGTCGTCGGCCAACTGAAGGACAAGCTCGGCTGCCACGCCATCCCCTACCAGATCCCGATCGGCAAGGAGGACAAGCTCCAGGGCGTGATCGACCTCGTGCGTATGAAGGCGATCTACTTCGACGGCGACAACGGCGAGAAGGTCCGCGAGGAGGAGATCCCGGCCGACTACAAGGAGAAGGCGGCAGCGGCCCGGCACACGCTGCTCGAGGACCTCGCGATGTATTCCGACTCGCTCATGGAGAAGCTTCTCTCCGAGGAGGTGCCGACCGAAGACGAGATCCACGCCGTCACGAAGGCGGCCGTCCATTCCCAGAGCATCACGCCGGTGTTCTGTGGGAGTGCCTACAAGAACAAGGGCGTGCAGCCGCTCCTGGACGCGGTGGTCCGCTACCTGCCCAACCCGCTCGAGCGGAAGGTGATCGCGAAGAACTGGTCGAACCCCGACGAGAAATTCGATCTCGAGGCCGACCCCAAGAAGCCGCTCGTGGCGATGGCCTTCAAGATCGTCGACGATCCGTTCGGCCAGCTCACCTTCATGCGGCTCTACCAGGGCACGATGAAGAAGGGAGAGGCCTACATCAACCAGCGGACGAGCCAGAAGCAGCGGTTCAGCCGCATCGTGCGGATGCACGCCGACAAGCGGGAGGAGATCGACACCGCGGAGGCGGGTGACATCGTGGCCGTGATGGGCGTCGATGCCGCCAGCGGCGACACCTACTCCGCCGACGCGAAGTACTGCACCCTCGAGAGCATGTTCGTGCCGGAGCCGGTCATCAAGATGGCGATCACGCCCACCCAGCGCGACGGTCTCGACAAGCTCAGCAAGGGTTTGCAGCGTTTCACTCGTGAGGATCCGACGTTTCGCGTGTTCACCGACGAGGAGACGGGCGAGACGCTCATCGCCGGCATGGGCGAACTGCACCTCGACATCTACGTCGAGCGGATCAGGCGGGAATACAAGGTGGACGTGACGGTGGGCGCCCCGAAGGTGAGCTATCGCGAGGCCCCGACGAGGTCCACGGCCTACGACTACAAGCACAAGAAGCAGACGGGTGGTTCGGGCCAGTACGCCCACATCATCGGCCAGCTCGAGCCGCTCCCCGAGGAGTCCACCGAGAACTTCATCTTCGAGGATGCGGTGGTCGGCGGCCGCGTGCCGCGGGAATACATTCCGTCGGTCGAGAAGGGCTTCCTGTCGGTGCTCAACAAGGGTCCGATCGCCGGCTTCCCGATCGTGGGCGTGAAGGCCACGCTCGAGGACGGCAGCTACCACGACGTCGACTCCAGCGACATGGCCTTCCAGATCTGCGCCCGGGCGGGCTTCCGTGAGGCCTTCCTCGCCACGAAGCCCGTGCTCCTCGAGCCGATCATGAAGATGGAGGTGGAGGTGCCGGCCGATTTCCAGGGTGCCGTCACGGGCGAGCTCAACAAGCGTCGAGGCCTCATCATCTCGACGGAGACGGTGGGCAACACCTCGACGATCATCGCGGAGGTGCCGCTCGCCGAGACCTTCGGCTACTCGACCGACCTTCGGAGCATGACCCAGGGTCAGGGCGTCTTCACGATGGAATTCGCGAAGTACCGCCCGACCCCCGGCAACATCCAGAAGGAGATCATCGAGGATCGGAAGAAGCAGGAACTCGCGATGGCGAAGTAAGGTCGAGCGTTACCGCGATCGCATCCCAGAGGGCGATTCGCGCTTCGAGGCACTCGCGGGCGGTTTCGGATGCCTCCGCCCATTTGACGGCGTCGTCGCCGCATTGCCGCGCGAGGATTCTGCGGCAGATCGGGGCGTGCTTGTCGTCGTCGTGCTCGATGTGTCGCTCGAGGTAGAAGCGAAACCGGGCCCAGTGGGCGGGGTCGGCCTCGGCGAGCTGCACGACGAGGTTGCGGAACATGTCGGGGATCACGTCCTCGCGTCCGTGCGTGAAGGCGGCGACGATCCGGTGCGTCGCCCCGCCGGCGATCACGTCGAAGGATTTCCGGACGAACGCGGCGGCGGCCGGATGCCCGCCGGACAACTCGAGCGCCCGGTCGAGCGGAAGACCCTCGGCGAGCCGGGCGAGCAGCCGCTCGATCGGACGGGTATCGGCTCCCGCCTGCCGCATCGCTTCGAGGTAGAGTTCGAAGTGGGACGCGTGGCCTCCGTCGGGCAGTTCATCGCTCTCCTCCTCGAGCACGATCTCGTTGACAAGCCGGCGGGCCTCCGGGTCGGGCGTCGGCAGCCAGGGCAGCGAGGTGCAGGTGAGCCGCTGCTGCATCGCCTTCAACAGGCTCTGAAAATCCCACACGGCGAACACGTGCACTTCCATGAACGCC
>JBIIOJ010000148.1:0-7543 GCA_044337015.1 Pirellulales bacterium | reverse complement strand
TCCCGCTTCCGGTCGTGCTCGGAAAGGAGAATCTTCCGCAGCCGGACGACGTCGGGCGTGACCTCCACGAGCTCGTCGTCCTCGATGTACTCGAGCGCCTCCTCGAGCGACATCCGTCGCGGCGGCTTGAGGAGGATGTTGCGGTCGCTGCCGCTCGCCCGCATGTTCGTGAGCTTCTTTTCCTTCGTGGGGTTCACGATCATGTCGTCGCTGCGGGCATTTTCGCCGACGATCATCCCCTCGTAGACCTCGTCGCCGGGGCCGATGAAGAGTTCCGACCGCTCCTGCAGGCCGTCGAGCCCGAAGGCGACAGCCTTGCCAGGCACCATCGAGATCAGCACGCCGTTGGCCCGTCCCGCCATCTCCCCCTCGACGGGTCGCCAGGCTTCGAAGCGGTGGTGCATGATCGCGGTACCCTGCGTGGCGTTGAGCACCCTTGTCCGCAGGCCGATCAGGCCGCGGGCCGGAATCGAGAAGACGGCGTGGGCAAACTCGCCCCGCGAGCCCATGTGGACGAGCTGGCCGCGTCGCGATCCGGTCAGCTCCATCACGGGGCCCAGCTTGTCGTTCGGCACCTCGACAACGAGCGTCTCGAACGGTTCGAGCACGGTGTCGCCCTCGCGGCGGAGGATCACCCGCGGCTTCCCGACGGAGAGCTCGTAGCCCTCCCGCCGCATCGTCTCGATGAGCACCGAGAGATGGAGCAGGCCGCGGCCGCTCACGGAAAACTGCTCCGAGCCCTCGATCGACTCGACCCGCAGCGCGACGTTCCGCTCGAGTTCCTTCATGAGCCGGTCGCGGAGGTGCCGCGTCGTCACGAACTTGCCGCTCTTGCCGGCAAAAGGCGAGGTGTTCACGCCGAAGACCATCCGCAGCGTGGGCTCGTCCACCGTGAGCCGCTGAAGCGGCCGGGGGTCATCCGGATCGCAGATCGTGTCGCCGATCTCGACCCCCTCGATCCCGAAGATGGCGGCGATGTCGCCCGCGGCGGCCTCCTCGGCATCCACGCGGCCGAGCTTGTCGAAGACCTGGAGGCCGACCACCTTCGCCGGCTCGAGCCGGCCGTCGGCGGTCGAGCGGATCACCGGCATGCCCTTGCGAAGCGATCCTGACTCGATCCGGCCGATCGCGATCCGGCCGACGTAGTCGGACCAGTCGAGCGTGGTCACGAGCATCTGCAGCGGGGCGTCCTTCGTGACCGGCGGACCGGGGATCACCTCGATCATGAGGTCGAGCAGGGGCTCCATCGTGCCGCTGCGGACCTCGGGATCGTCGGAGGCGAAGCCATGGCGGGCCGAGGCATAGACATAGGGGAAATCGGCGATCGAGTCCTCGGCTCCGAGTTCGAGGAAGAGGTCGAGGATCTCGTCGACCACCTCCATCGGACGCGCGTCGGGCCGGTCGATCTTGTTGATCACGACCACCGGCTTCAGGCCCGATTCGAGCGCCTTCGAGAGGACGAACCGAGTCTGCGGCATGGGGCCCTCGGCCGCGTCCACGAGCACGAGGCACCCGTCGGCCATCCGGAGCACCCGCTCAACCTCGCCTCCGAAGTCGGCGTGGCCCGGGGTGTCGATGAGGTTGATCTTCACCCCCTTCCACTCCACCGCGATGTTCTTGGCGAGAATCGTGATCCCCCGCTCGCGCTCGAGATCGTTGGAGTCGAGGATCCGCTCGCCGGAGAGCTGGCTCTCGCGGTACTGGCCACTCTGGCGGAGCAGGCAGTCGACGAGCGTCGTCTTGCCGTGGTCGACGTGCGCGATGATCGCGACGTTGCGGATGTCGGCGCGGCGGGAGAGGCCGGAGGCGGGGAGGACTTGCGTGGCGTTCATGCGGGCCCGGCATTATTCCGGCCCGGGTGGTGGATCGTCCAGTCGTGTGTGCGATTGCGGGGGTTCATCGCGGCTTTCCTGCAGAACGGCGTCGAGCCGTGCGATGAGCCGGCGGGCCGTGTCGCCCCTGCGGATCGTCGTCGAGGCCACTCTGACGGCGGGGCTGCGGGACGGGTGGAGGAGCGCAGCCGCGAAGCGTTCCGCCATCGCCGCGTGCCGCGGACGGAAGACGGCGACGAACTCGTCACCGCCGAGCCGGCCGACGAGGGCGACGCCGCGGGAGAGCCTCACGAGTCGGCGTGCCACCTTCAAGATGAGGTCGTCGCCGGCAAGGAAGCCCCGGGATCGGTTCACCGCCTTGAGCCCGACGACGTCGATGAGAACGACCGTGTCGCCGCTCGGGACGATGCTCCCGCCGATCCGGCGGCCGCACCGCCTGTTCAGACTCCGCTCGAGCCGGCCCCTGGAAGCCAGGTCCGTAAGCGAATCCCGGCGATCGTCGTCACGAGCCATGCAGACAGGGCCCCTGCAGACAGGGCCATGGAGACGATGGGGATCGAACCCACAACCCCCGCCTTGCAAAGGCGGTGCTCTCCCAATTGAGCTACGTCCCCGCGATTTTCCCGCGCGGTCCGGAAGGCCATTCGGAAAAATCAGGAATGCGCGCGCCAAGATTCGAACTTGGGACCTCTACCTTATCAGGGTAGCGCTCTAACCAACTGAGCTACGCGCGCCCGCGTGCGGCCGGCCGCCGGAGCGGTTTCGGACCGCGTCCGAAGAGTTGAAGTGTAGGCCGGAAAGCGTGGATTTCAACAGAGCCGCCCGGGGCGGTCGAATTGGCGCTGGCGCAATCGGGGGGGTGGATTAAGGTGATGGTTCGTCGGGTCGGCCGGATAGGTCGGCCCACGGTATCTCCAGGCACGATCTCGAAGGGAGTCGAGTGATGCGCGGCGAGCAGGGTTTCGGCGGTTCGGGTTTCTCATGGATCGGCGTGGCGATGGTCGCGATCGCGGCCTGCACGTCGCTCGACGCGGCGGTCGCGCAGCCGACCGTCGAGTACGCGCTGGGACTCGCCCCCGTGCAAAAAGGGGTCGCCTACACGCAGGTGAAACAGGAGGAGGCCGCAAAAGTCACGCTCAAGATGGAGAAGGACGCCGGTGGCTCTGCCTGGGTTGTCCGCGGCCCTTCGGGCGAGAAACTGCGATCGTTTGCCGACACCAACGGCGACCGTGTCGTCGACCGCTGGAGCTATTACCGCGACGGCATCGAGGTCTACCGAGACATCGACGCCAACCACAACGCCAAGCCCGACCAGTCGCGGTGGCTCGCCGGCGACGGCATGCGGTGGGGCCTCGACGAGGATGAAAACGGCACGATCGACCGCTGGAAGGCGATCTCCGCCGAGGAGGCGACGGCCCAGGTCGTGGAGGCGATCTCGCGTCGCGACGCGGCTGCGTTTCAGCGGATGCTGCCAACGCCGAAGGATCTCGAACTCGCGGGGTTTTCCGGCGAGAAGCTCGACGAACTGAACAAGCGGGTCGCGAAGGCGCAGGAGTCGTTCGCGAAGCTCGTCGCCGCGGCGTCGCCGGCCGGGAAGATGTCGTGGAGCAGCATGCTCGCATCCGGCCAGCCGGGAGTGATGCCGGCGGACGGCGTCGGCCTCGCGAAGGACGTCGCGATCTACGACACGGTGATGGCGCTCGTCGACATCGACGGCAGGAGCGGGCAGGTGTACGTGGGGCCGCTCGTGAAATGCGGCGATGCCTGGCGGCCGCTCGACAGCCCGCAGATCCCGGGCGCGAAAGGGGAGATTGCCGACGCCGGTGGCTTCTTCTCGCGGTCGCCGGCCTCCGCAACGCAGCCCGACGCCGATCCCGCGGCGAGTGATTCCCTTCGGCCGCTGCTGACGAGCCTGCGAGAACTCGAGGAGACGCTCTCGTCCGCCGCCGATCCGAAGGAGCGGGCCGGGCTCGTGGCCAGCCAGGTGGAGGTTCTCGGGCGGGTCGTGGACGCGGCGCAGGCCGAGGAAAAGTCATTCTGGGTGAAGCAGCTGGCCGAGACGCTCTCGGCCGCCGTGCAGGAGCGGGCCGTGGACGACGGCATCGCAAGGCTCGAGAAGCTTGCCGCGGGGCTTGCGGGCGAGCCGCAGCTCGAGGCCTACGTGCTCTTCCGGCTGGCTTCGGCGCGGTACGCCTGGAACATGCAGCAGAAGGGGGCCGACGTCGACAAGGTGCAGGCGGCCTGGATCGAGGAGCTCCGGCAGTTCGTGGAGAAGCACCCGACCGCCCCCGACGCGGCCGAGGCGATCCTCCAGATGGGCATCTCCGAGGAGTTCTCCGGCCGCGAGAAGGAAGCCCTCGAACGCTACGCGCAGATCGTCAAGGATTTCCCGGATTCGAACGCTGGGCGGAAGGCCCGCGGGGCGATCCGCAGGCTGGAGAGCGTCGGCCAGCCGCTGTCGCTCGAGGGGAAGACCACCGACGGCAGGTCGCTCTCGATCCAGAGCCTCAAGGGAACACCGGTGCTCGTCCACTACTGGGCGACCTGGTGCGAGCCGTGCAAGGTCGACATGGCTCGGATTCGCGAACTCTACGAGAAGTACGGCGGCAAGCGGCTCGCCGTGGTGGGCATCGCCCTCGACGGCGATCGCAAGCAACTCGCCGGGTATCTCGCGAGCAAGCCGCTGCCGTGGCCGTGCCTCCACGAGGCCGGGGGGCTCGATGGGCGGCTGGCCGAGGAGTTTGGCGTGCTCACGCTGCCGACGATGATCCTCGTTGGAGCCGACGGCAACGTGGTCGATCGAAACGTGTCGATCGCGGACCTGGAAAAGAAGATCGACGAGGCGCTGGCAGCAAAGTAGCGGTATTCGCCGGGCGTTCGGGCCGCCAGACTGGCTTTGCGGCGCCGGCCGAGGGCTGCTATTGATTCCGTCGAGGCATCTATGACGACGCTTTGCCCCATGTTCGCCGCCGTGAATCCCCTGCTCTGTGGTCTTGGGCTCGTGCATGCCACGGCCATCGCCGCGGCCGTGGCGACGCGGCTCGTCGAAGGCACCCGTTATGCCGCGACCGCCCAGATTTCGTTCTTTGCCCTGCTTGGCGTGGTGGGGATGCTCTGCGGGGCGTCGCTAAGACTTGGCCCGGGGGCAAGCGTGTTCTCCGCGACGTCGCTTGCGGTCATGACCCTCGTTGCCGTCGCCGACTTCCGGCAGCCCGGCGGTCCGGGGCGGGCCGCCTGAATTGCCGGCCTTGCGCCGCTTTTTCGCTTCCACCCAAACGACCCGTGGAATCGAAAAAAACTGCCCGTCGGCCGCCCCTTCTGTCGATACAACCGCCAGCGCCGGTGGCGGCGCGTCAGGAACAGGTTCGAACAGCTATCCGTCGCAAGGCGGATCGAAGGGAGTACTTCATGTCCATCAGGAACAGCAGGTTATTGGCCGCGTTGTTCGCCGCGTCGATGCTCGTGCCCTCCGTGGTGCGGGCGGAGGATCTGGCGGCCCGCGTTGCGACGAAACTGAAGGATTCCGGCGCGATGTCCGGCTACCGCGTCTCGGTGCGGTCGGAGGACAACACGATCTTCCTCGAGGGAACCGTCGGCTCGCCGAAGCAGATCGAAATGGCCGTTGTCACGGCCGAGAACACGGCCGGCGTCGAGCGGGTCGTGAACCGTCTTACGGTGGTGGCGGCCGGGCAGTCGTCGGCCAAGCCGAAGTCGGCGGACGGCCCTGCGTTCGGCCTCTCACTGCCGTCATCGATGATGACGCTCTTCAGCGCACCGGTGCAGGAAGGCGAACCGGCGGCGGCGCCTGTGCAACTCACGCAGGCGACCGAGCCCGAGCCGCAGGCCGACGAACAGCAGGCCGAAGCGATGCCGGAGCCCGTTATCAGGCCCGCCCCAGCCGTGCGAAAGGCTCCCGCCCAGGCCGTCCAGGCCCGCAAGCCGCGGCCCCTCGGAGCGCCCGTGGCGCGGCCCATGGCCCAGCAGCCCATGAAGCGGCAGGCGAGGGGCCCGATCGCCCGTACGAGCGGCATGGGGCATCCGTCCGAGCCGATGATCGTCAGCGACGTGGTCGTGGGCGAGGGTTCGCCGATGCCGCACGGTGGAGCGGTCGGCAATGGGCAGATCGTGCCCGGCTCGGATCGGATCATCGGTGATTCGGGTGCCGGCGGTTACGCCGGGGCTCCGGGCCGCGGCTATGCCGGCGGCGGCATGGGTCGTCCGCTGCCGATGGGGGCTGGTGGTGCCGGCATGCCGGTGGCGTCGGTGCGAGGCGAAGGGCCCAACATGCCCAACTACGCCTGGCCGAGCTATGCGGCTTCGCCGAACTACGCAGCCCTCCAGTACCCCACGCAGTATTCCCCGACTGCCTGGCCGTACATCGGGCCGTTCTACCCCTACCCGCAGGTGCCGCTCGGCTGGCGGCGGGTGTCGCTCGAGTGGGATGACGGCTGGTGGTTCCTGGACTTCGACGACGATCACCACCGTCGCGGCCACCACGGCCACTGATCCTGACACGGGATTCACCCGCACGACAATCTGTTCCTGACGGGCCCGGAAACCACGCACTTCGGGGGGAGTGGGGTTTCCGGGCCCGCTCATTTTCACGGCGAATCGCTAGACGGATCCCGAATAAGCCGCAAGTTTTGCCAGCACGCTGCCGATACAAACCTCCGGATCGGTACAGTCACCCCGAACGTCAGAGAGGATGGATCCGATGAGCCGTGTCCAAACACCAGTCGTGCTCTCCGTGATCGCGAGTGTCGCGCTCGTGTCGCAGAGCGGATGCTTCTGGATCACGTCGCAGGGGCCGAACCTCGGCCCGCTCGCCTTCCCCATTCCCGTGCCCGTCTACCTCCAGAAGTCCCGCGAGGACAAGTTCTGGAACCACGAGCGCTACGAGCGGGCTCCGATTCTCGGTCCGCTCCGCCCGGGTGGTCCGTGCGAGGCGGTGGACGAGCCGAGCGACGACGAGGTGATGCGGGCGCTGGAAAAGGCCCGGCCCGTCCAGGGCAACTGGCCCTTCCTCTACGAGATCCAGCGGAACCACGTGCGGATCACGAAGTGCAAGGTCGCCGACTACATCGATCCTCCGCGTCACTACCCGCTGGCCGGTCCCGCCCAGCAGCACCATGCCCACTACAAGTGCACGGTCTACTTCCAGGAGGTGAAGCGGGTCGGCTGGCCGGTTCCGCACACGCTCGTGGACGAGGACTGCCGCGAGGTGGTCTACATCGACCACAACCACCTGCATATGGTGGGCGAGGTCGATCCCGGCTGCGACTCGGAATACTGAGCCGGCGTCGTCCGGCCCATGAATCACGGACTGGTGTCCGATCCCGGCGGGCGGCCTTCGAAAGGGGGCCGCCCGTCGTCATTATTTCCGGCCAAATTTCCGGCCTGAGCGTGACGATCGTGCGGATTGCGGCTGCCGGGCGGACTGGTGGTGCGCGGTGGCCGCGTGGTGGGTCGATGAACCATGCGTGGGTGGTCATGGTCGCCGCGAGGGAACGCGGTGCGTGCGGCCCCTCGAGGAAGCGTCGCCGCCCTTGCAGGCGGGACGGCGTCATGAAGACGTTCATCGTGTTTGCCGCGTTGCTCGCATGCTTCGCGATGCCCGCAGCGGCGTTCGCGGACGACGCCCCGTCGCCAAGCGCCTCGGACGGCACTGAGCCGGTCATCCCCACCGGCAGCCTGCTGGGGATCGTGCGGGA
>JBIIOJ010000017.1:0-24234 GCA_044337015.1 Pirellulales bacterium | reverse complement strand
ATCTGCTGCCTTCCGCTGCGGCAATGCCCAGAGATCCATGGCTCGAGGCCGATCCGGCCCGCGTCCGTCGGTTCGCTCGTCGCTGGTTTCCGCGATCGCTTCGGCCCCGTGTCGCCCTCGTGTGGCACAGCATCAACGCCGACAAGTCGCTGCCTCCGCTCGGGAGTTGGCGGCACCTGCTCGCGGTGCGGGGCATCGAGTTCGTTTCCGCCCAGCACGGGGCCGATCCGCGAACGATTCCGGAGTGGCGGCCGCTGGGAGGCCGGGTCCGGCTGGAGAAGGTCGACCTGCACGAGGACCTCGACGGGCTCGCCGCGGTGCTTCGGTCGTGCGACCTCCTCATCGCGATCTCGGCGTCGCAGGCCCATCTGGCGGGCGCGCTCGGCGTACCCACGTGGCTCGTGGTTCGCGAGCAGCCGCAGCTCAGCTGGCCGTTGGGAAGCGAGAAGACGATCTGGTATCCGGGCGTGCGATGCGTGTGGGTGCGCGGAGAAGCCGACTGGGATCCGGCCATGCAACGGCTTGCTGACGACCTGCGAGCATGGGTTGAATCTCGACGCTTGCCGACCTGGCGTCAGCTGACTTATTCTTCCGCACTCTCTATTCCATCGAAGGAACCAACGCATGGCCGCCCGCACTCCGATCGTCGCCGGTAACTGGAAGATGAACCTCGACCGGTCGAAGGCCCATGCGCTCGCGGAGGCCGTCGCGGCTCGTCGCGGCGAGGCCGCCGGAGTCGATCTCGTGCTCTGCCCGCCGAGCGTCTATCTCGACGCGGTCGCGGCGGCCCTGAAGCTCGCCGGCGGCTCGAGCACCTCGGGCGTCGCCCTCGGCGGCCAGAACGCCTGTGACAAGACGAGCGGCGCCTTCACCGGCGAAGTGGCGCCGCCGATGCTCGTCGACATCGGCTGCCGCTACGTCATCCTCGGCCACTCGGAGAGGCGGACGCTCTACGGCGAGACCGACGCGATCGTGAGCGCGAAAGTGCACGCGGCCCTCGCGGCCGGGCTCACGCCGATCGTCTGCGTGGGCGAATTGCTCGAGGAACGCGAGGCAGGCAGGACGGCCGACGTCGTCTCGAAGCAGGTGCAGGGATCGCTCGCCGGCGTCGCCGCGGCCGACCTGCCGAAGCTCGTGATCGCCTACGAGCCGGTCTGGGCGATCGGCACGGGCAGGGTCGCGACGCCGGAACAGGCTCAGGAAGTGCACGCCCTCATTCGCTCGCTGCTCGCCGGGCTCTCCGACGCAGCCGCCGCGGCGAAGGTCCGCATCCAGTACGGCGGCAGCGTGAAGCCCGACAACGCCAGGGATCTTGCCGCGAAGCCCGACATCGACGGGGCACTGGTTGGCGGCGCGAGTCTCAAGGCTGACGACTTCCTCCCGATCGCCGCCGCCTTCCGCGGCTAGCCCGATACCCCGGGGAGGCAAGCCCGACGAGGCCGGACCACACGGCTTACACCAAAAGGCCTTTTCCGTTACGGTATTACCGTTCCGACCCCGCTCCAGGATTCTCAGATGCTCGCGCTCGTCCGCTTTCTGCTCGGCTTCATGCTGGTCTTCACGGCCCTGTTCCTGATTCTGCTCGTGCTCATCCAGCGGGGTCGCGGCGGCGGGCTCGCCGGTGCCTTCGGCGGTGCGGGCGGCCAGAGCGCCTTCGGCACGAAGGCTGGGGACATCTTCACGAAGATCACGATCGGCGTGGCGGGCTTCTGGATCGTCCTGTGCATTATCGCGATCAACGTGCTCGGCCGGCAGCAGTCACTCTTTTCTGGATCGCTCGGCTCCGCAGCACCGCAGGCTGTGCAGGCGGGCCCGGGCGACACGCCGCCGGGTGCCGCGAACCCAGCGGGCGACGCGGCATCGCCCGCGACGGCTGCCCCTGCCTCGCCCGGCTCGGAAAAGCCGGCGACCGAAGCCCCGGCCGCCGAGTCCCCAGCCGCGACGCCGGCCGCCCCACCGCAGACGCCGCCGGCAACTGCGCCGACAACCCCTGCCGCGTCGGAGCCGGCGGCCGCGAACTGATCGGCTGTGAACCGGATCGATCCTCCCCACGACCCACGGCTTCCGCGGGAGCGCCGATGAAGACGACCGGCCCGAAGAGCATGACCGGCTGCGGGGAGGCCACGCTCGCCCGCGACGGCTGCAACTGCCGCGTCGAAGTACGGTCGGTGAACCACCGTTTCTTCAAGCTCTCGCTCCGGGCGAGGGAGGGCTTATCCGCCCTCGAGCCGCGGATCGACGCGGCCGTTCGCGAGCGGCTCAAGCGGGGCAGCGTACAGGTGACGCTCGACATGAGCGGCCGGGGCACAGGCGGGGGTCGTCGGATCGATCGCGGCCAGCTCGAGACCTACCTCGACGACCTCGAGGATTTCTGCACGACCCGCGGCCTCGCCCACCCCACCGCGGTCGATCCGCTTCTTACCCTGCCCGGCGTCGTCACCGACAGCTTTCCGACGCCGGAGGCAATCGAAGCGCATTGGCCGCTCGTAGGGGCGACGCTCAACGCCGCGCTCGACGCCGTCGATGCGATGCGGGTGAGCGAAGGGGCAGCGATGGCTGCCGATCTCCGCAACACTTGCTGCGAGATCGCGGGCCTCGCCTCCGCCATCCGCGAACGCATGCCCGCGGTCATGGAGGACGGCCGCC
The DNA here is from genome assembly GCA_044337015.1 of Pirellulales bacterium. Classification (GTDB taxonomy): domain Bacteria; phylum Planctomycetota; class Planctomycetia; order Pirellulales; family UBA1268; genus UBA4655. The sequence continues at coordinate 21,588 of JBIIOJ010000017.1, read as the reverse complement.
GTCGTCTGCTCGAGCGGGTCGGTAGGGTCCTGGCCGAGCACGACGTTGTGATCGCCCCGGCCGACGTCGCGAGGGAGGTGGCCCTCCTCGCCGACCGGTCCGACATCGCCGAGGAACTCGTCCGGCTCGACAGCCACGTATCCCAGTTCACGGCGATCCTTGGGACGGACTCCCCCGGCCGGCCCCTCGAGTTCCTCACCCAGGAGCTCGGCCGCGAGATCAACACGATCGGGTCGAAGTCGGCGGACGTCGCGATCGCCCACACCGTCGTCGAGCTCAAGGCCCGCGTCGAGCGGCTCAAGGAGCTCGTGCAAAATTTCGAGTGACGGGCTATACTTTTTGGAACGTATGTCCACCATCCCTGGCCAACTCGTCGTCATCTCGGGGCCTTCCGGCGTCGGCAAGAGCACGATCCTCCGTCGGCTCCTCGCTCGGCTTCCGCACCTGATCCCGAGCGTCTCGGCCACCACCCGGCCGCCACGGGCCGGTGAGCGAAACGGCATCGACTACCACTTCGTCCCCCTCGAAGAGTTCGAAAGAAGGCGGAAAAACGGCGATTTTCTCGAATGCTGCCAGGTCTACGGCCGGCAGCACTGGTACGGCACCCTCGTCGATGAAGTCGCGCCCCGGCTGGCCGCCGGAGAATGGGTGGTTTTGGAGATCGACGTGGAGGGTACACTATCGATTCTCCAGAAATTTCCCGACGCCCTCACGATCTTCGTGGAGCCGGAACGGCCGGAGCAGCTCGACGAGCGGCTTCGCGGCCGCGGCACCGAAAGCCCGGAGGCGATGGCGAGACGACTGGAGGTGGCGCTCCGCGAACTGGCCGAAGCGCATCGTTACCGGCACAGGGTCGTCAACGCCTGCCTGGACGATGCCGTCGATCAGATCGCAGCGATCCTCCGGCGGGCCGGCCTGCCGGAAGCCGCCGCGACTTGATGCCAGCTTTGAAAACAACCTAACGAAAAAACCCTGCCCACAAAAAAAGGAGAGGCATGCATGATTGATGACCTGCGCGAGGAAGAGATCGTCAACAAGGTCGGCGGCCGCTTCAAGCTTTCGACCCTGATCCAGAAGCGGCTCGTGGCCCTCAACGCCGGGAGCCGTCCCCTCGTCGACATCGATACCGACGATCGGATGCAGATCGTCATCGAGGAGATCAAGCAGGACAAGATCTTTCTCGACACCGCGAGCAACCTGCGCATCACGGGCGAGTCGGTCGAAGCGGGCGGACCGCTCGATTTCTCGCCGGATATCCTCTGAAAACAATCCCTGAGCCGTTTTACCAACGAAGATTTCAGGCAGTGAAGATCGCAGGAAGTGAACATCACGGGCAGTGAGATCGTGCTCGGGGTTTCAGGGGGCGTGGCGGCCTTCAAGGCGGCCGCGCTCGCGAGCCGCCTCGTGCAGGATGGGGCGGGAGTGACGGTCGTGCTCACGAAGAACGCCCGGCGATTCATCGGTGCGGCGACGTTCGCGGCGCTCACCGGCAGGCCAGTTCCAAAGGGAAGCTTCGAGCCCTCGGCCCATCCATTTGGCGCCCACATCGAGCTCGCCGCCCGGGCCGACCTCGTCGTGGTCGCCCCAGCCACGGCCGACCTGCTGGCAAAGGCGGCACACGGGCTTGCCGACGACCTGCTGTCCACACTCTTGTTGTGCGCGGAGTGCCCGGTGCTGCTTGCGCCGGCAATGAACGCCGCGATGTGGGAGAAGCCGGCCGTGCAGCGGAACGTGCGCCAACTGGCCGCCGACGGCGTCGGGTTCGTCGAACCGGGCACCGGCTGGCTCTCCTGCCGCAAGACGGGAACGGGCAGGATGGCCGAGCCGGACACGATCCTGCAGGCGATCGTCAAAACGCTCGCCGCGAAGCCGTCGGGGCGTTGAACCCCGACCCCACTTCCCAGGCCGCCTCTCGGCGAGGATCATCCACGCGATCACATCCATACCAGATGGCCCACATCCTCCTCACCGCCGGCCCCACCCGCTCCTACCTCGACGGCGTCCGCTATCTCACGAACGCCTCGAGCGGGAGGATGGCGCTGGCGATCGCGACGGCCGCGAGGAAGCGTCGGCACGAGGTCACGATCGTGAGCGGGCCGGTGGCGGTGAGATACCCGCGTGGCGTCAGGGTCGTGAACGTCACGACGACCCGCGAGATGCTCGACGCCTCGCTCGAAATTCTCCCCCGGTGCGACGGGGTGATTGCCGCCGCCGCTCCCTGCGACTTCGAGCCGGAGCGACGGGTCGCCGGCAAGATTCCGCGGCAGGGTGAGGGGCTCACACTGAAACTCCGGCCCACGATCGACGTCATCGCGACGCTCGCCCGCCGCGCGCGTTCGGACCAGTGGATGGTAGCCTTCGCACTGGAGCCCGAGGCCGACCCGGCCAGGGCCCTCGAAAAGATCACGACGAAGCGATGCGACCTCATCGTGGTCAACGACCTTTCGGCGATCGACGCCAGCGACACGGCCGTCACGGTCTACGACCGCTCCCATGCCCGGGCCGGCTCCCGGCAGGGCAGCAAGGCCGCCGTCGCCGCGTGGCTCGTGCGGCTGGTCGAACGCAGGCTCATGAATCCGGTATAGTTCCCGCTTTCCCGTTCTCCCCGACCTTGCTCGAACGATGATCGACGTCGCCATCCTCGGTGCCACCGGCTACACGGCGGTGGAGCTGATCAAGCTCCTCCTGCGTCACCCGCAGGCGAGGATCACCGCCGTCACGAGCCGGCAGGAAGGGAAGCCCGCGATCTCGACCGTGCACCCGAGTCTCGTGGGCCGGATCGACCTGCCGCTCGAGGACCTTTCCCCGAAGGAGATCGTCGCGAGGGCGACGTGTGTCTTCAGCTGCCTGCCGCACGCGGCGAGCGCTGAGGTCGTTTCGCAACTGCTCGACGCGGGGTCCACGGTGATCGACTTTAGCGCCGACTACCGGCTCGACGACGCCGCGAGCTACCAGGAATGGTACGGCCACGAACATCCCGACGCGGGGCGGCTCGGAAGCGTCGCCTACGGCCTCCCCGAGCTTTTTCGCGAGCGGATCAAGGGGGCGAAGCTCGTGGCGAATCCCGGCTGCTACTCGACCTCGGCGATCCTGCCACTGGCGCCCCTCGTGAAGGCCGGCCTCGTCGAGACGACCGACATCATCGTCGATTCCAAGAGCGGCGTGAGCGGGGCGGGCCGCTCGCCGAAGCTCATGACACATTTCCCGGAGTGCAACGAGAGCCTCTCCGCCTACAACGTCGGCCGCCACCGCCACACGCCCGAGATCGAGCAGGTGATCGGACGGCATGCCGGCAGGCAGCCGGAGGTGATCTTCACGCCGCAGCTCGCGCCGATGGACCGCGGAATTCTCTCGACGATCTACGCGAAGCCGACGCGGCCGCTCACGGACGATGCCGTCCTCGCAACCCTGCGGGAGGCCTACGCGGGGGAGCGGTTCGTGCGGGTCGTCGACCACCTGCCGGCCACGAAGGACACCGTCGACACGAACTTCTGCGACATCACCGCCCGGGTGGTCCGCGGACGCGTGCTGCTCATCAGCTGCCTCGACAACCTCGTGAAGGGTGCGAGCGGCGCCGCCGTGCAGAATTTCAACTGCGTCCACGGTCTGCCCGAGCAGACCGGCATGTTGTGAGCCCACCGATGCCCATCAACGAGACCCCCACGAAACTCCCGATTCCGCCCCTGCCGAAGGGTTTCCGCGCCGCCGGCGTCCACGCCGGACTGAAGCGAAACCCGACCCGCGAGGACATCTCCCTCATCGTGTCGGACCTCCCGGCGACGGCGGCCGGCGTCTACACGACGAACCTCGTGTTCGCCGCGCCCGTCGCGTTCGACCGTGCCCGTACGCCGGGCAGGGGCTTCCGTGCCGTGGCGATCAACTCCGGCAACGCGAACGCCTGCACTGGCAGCCGCGGACTCGACGACGCCCGGGCGATGGCGAGGGCTGCCGCCGAGCATGTGGGCGTCGCCGAGGAGAACGTGCTCGTGCTCTCGACCGGGATCATCGGGGAGTTTCTCCCGCTCGAGAAGATCCGGGCGGGCCTCGGCGTCGTGGCCGGCAGGATCGGCAGCGACGACGAGTCGCTCGTGACGGCGGCCCGCGGCATGATGACCACAGACACCCGGCCAAAGCTCTCGGGATCCAGGTTCGAGGCGGGAGGCGACACGATCACGCTCACCGGCATCGCGAAAGGGGCAGCCATGGTCGGCCCGCGGATGGCGACCATGCTCGGCATCGTGATGACCGACGCGGCGCTCGATCCTGCGGACGCCCAGCGACTGCTCTCCGAGGCGACGGAGGAGACATTCAACTGCGTGAGCGTGGACGGCCACACGAGCACGAACGACACCGTGCTGCTGCTGGCCAACGGCGCGGCGAGGAGCAGGCCGCTCGCGGGAAGGGATCTCGAGCGATGCGGCCGGGCGCTCCATGACGCCTGCGAGGCGCTGGCGAGGGAGATCGCCGACGACGGCGAGGGAGCGACGCACGTGCTGCGGATCGAGATGTCGGGCTGCGAGAGCCGCGACGCCGCGAGGCAGATCGCGAGAACTGTCGCGGACAGCCCGCTCGTGAAGACCGCGATCTGCGGCGCCGATCCCAACTGGGGGAGGATCGTGTCAGCCGCAGGCTACTCGGGGGTGCGGTTCGACCCGGACAAGCTGCGGCTGAAGCTCAACGGCACGCTCCTCTTCGAGAAGGGGTCGCCCGTGGCATTCGACGCCGGCAAGGTTTCGGAATCGATCCGGTCGGCCCGGGAAACCCTGATCGAGATCGACCTCGCGAGCGGACCGGCCGGAATCCGGTTCTATTCGAGCGACCTCACGGCCGAATACGTCCGGCTCAACGCCGACTATCACACGTGAGAGGCTCGATTGCGGAGCATCCGGCGCGTACAATCCCGGCACGGCCGTCGGGCCGGCAAGAGTCCCTTCGGTCAGCAGAGCAATCCATGCCCACCACGTTTGCCCGTACTGTCTCCCGCCCGCTCAACGCCGCCGATCCCGATGAGGACGAGGACCTCGGCGACGAGGAGGACCTCACGATCGCCGAGCCGCTCACCGACGAGGAGTCGAGTTTCGACGATTTTGACGACGAGTTCGACGACGACTTCGAGGAGGAGAGCAACGATCCCGACTGGGACCACCCCGACGACGACGCTTCGGACGAGCCGCCCCCGGGCAAGGTGCCGGGCAAGAAAAAGTAGCCGGCCGGCCGCGGCATCCACGGAAGGCTCCCCCGGGCAGCACACATGCTCCACCTCCATGACCAGATCGACGAAGCCGTCGCGGCGATCCGCGGCCGATGGGACATGGCGCCGAGGGTCGGCATCATCCTGGGCAGCGGCCTCGGAGGCGTGACCGAGGCGATTCGCGACCGCGTCGTGATCCCCTACGGCGAGATCCCCCACTTCGCGAAGTCCACCGCCCACGGTCATGCGGGGCAGTTGGTCTGCGGGTCGATGGAGGACGTGCCCGTCTGCGTCATGGAAGGCCGGATGCACGCCTACGAGGGCTACCCACTCTCACAGATCACGCTGCCCGTCCGGGTGCTCAAGGCGCTCGGGGCGGATCTTCTCGTCGCCACGAACGCCTGCGGGGGCCTCAACCCGACTTATCGCACCGGCGACATCATGGTGATCGACGACCACATCAACCTGATGAACGACAACCCCTTGATCGGGATCAACGACGAGCGGCTCGGGCCGCGTTTTCCCGACATGTCGGCCCCCTACGCAGCCGACATGGCCGACCTCGCCCTCGAGGTCGCCCGGCGGGAGAACTTCGCGGCGCACCGGGGCGTCTACGTCGCCGTCACCGGGCCCAATCTCGAGACGAGGGCCGAATACCGCTTCCTTCGGATCATCGGGGCCGACGTGGTGGGAATGTCGACGGTGCCGGAGGTGATCGTCGCCGTGCATTCGGGCCTCCGCGTGCTCGGCCTCTCGGTGATCACCGACATGTGCCTGCCCGATGCCCTGGAGGTGGCGGAGGTCGAGAAGATCCTCGCCGTGGCGCGGTCGGCGGAGCCGAAGCTTCGCGCGATCGTGACGGCGGCGGTGCGGCGGATGCGCCATGCACCGTCGTGACTGGGATCGGCGTGACTGGCTGAAGAGCGTGACCGTCGGCGGCGTCGCGGTGCTCGCCGCGAGATGGCAGGTCACCTCGGCGAGGGCCGCCGAGGTGGACGATCGCTTTCCGCGGCTCGCCGACGCGGCGCTCGACCGGGCCGGACGGCTCGGGGCGACGTTCGCCGACTTCCGGATCATGCAGACGGAGACGGAGTCGCTCTTCGTCCGTGAACAGATGGTGCAGGGAGTCTCCGGGGCCACGTCGCTCGGCGGGGCGGTCCGCGTCGTGATCGACGGGGCCTGGGGATTCGCCGCCGCCGAGGACCTTTCGGAGGAGGGCGTGGCGAGGCTCGCGGCGGAGGCGGTCTCGATCGCGCGGGCGCAGGCCGGCTGGCGGAACCGCCGCGTCGAGATCGAACCGCTGCCGAAGCACGTCGGGCGGTTCGACCAGCCCGCGGACGTCGATCCGTTTACCGTGCCGCTCGAGAAAAAGGTCGAAACACTCCTGGGTATAACGGCCGCCGCGGCAACGGCCGGTGCCGACTTCTGCCACGCGTCGCTCCAGCAGGTTCGGGAGCGGACCTGGCTTGCGAACACGTTCGGCAGCCGCATCGTGCAATCCCGCGTCCGCCTTCAGCCCGGCTTCGCCGTCACCGTCACCGACGAGAAAAGTGGAAAGTTCGCCGAGCGGGAAGGGTCGGTGCCGCCGCGGGCCGCCGGCTGGGAGCACGTCACATCGCTCGCGCTCGCCGGCGACGCGGCCCGTGCGGTCGAGGAGGCCCGCGAGAAGCTCACGGCCCCGTCGGTCGAGCCCGGACGGAAGGATCTCGTGATCGCGCCAAGCAACCTCTGGCTCACGATCCACGAGACGGTCGGCCACCCCACCGAGCTCGACCGCGCGCTCGGCGACGAGGCCAACTTCGCCGGCACCTCCTTCTGCACGCCCGACAAGCTCGAACGGCTGCGGTATGCGAGCGACATCGTGAGCTTTCGCGGCGAGCGAACGGAGCGTGGTGGCGTCGCCACCACCGCGTTCGACGACGACGGCGTGCCGACCGCCGGCCGCGAGTTCTTCATCGTCGAGAACGGCCTCTTCCGCAGCTACCAGATGGCCCTCGGACAAGCCGGCCGGATCGGCCGGCAGGCGTCCAACGCCTGCGGCTACGCCGAGAGCTTCGACGCCTTCCCGCTCCAGCGGATGCCGAACATCTCGCTCGTGCCGGGCCCCGATCCGACCGCGACCGCGGAGTCGCTCATCGCCGGCGTCGACGACGGCATCTTCATAGAGGGGAACGGCAGCTGGAGCATCGACCAGCAGCGCTACAACTTCCAGTTCACCGGCCAGGTCTTCCACCGCATCAAGAACGGCCGGCTCGCCGGCATGCTCCGGGATGTCGCCTACCAGGGTAATTCGGTCGATTTCTGGAACGCCTGCGATGGTCTCGGCGGGCCGCCGTCCCGCGAACTCTTCGGCGCGCTTCACTGCGGAAAAGGACAGCCGCAGCAGGCGGCGCCCGTCTCCCACGGGGCGGTGCCGGCGCGATTCCGCGAGATCAACGTGCTCAACACGGCCGAGCAGGCCGGCGGGAAGACAGCCTGCGAAGGCTGCCAAGGCGTGGTGCGGCGATGGGCATGACCGCCACCGAAACCCGTGCGATCTGCGAGCGAGTTCTCGGGCTCGTGCACGCCGACGCGGGCGAGGTCCGGCTCTCGGACGGCGAGGACCTCCACCTGAGGCACGCGTCCAACGACGTCACATCGAACGCCCTCGTCCATCGCACCGACCTGTCGCTCACGGTGAGCTACGGCCGCCGCTCGGCGACGCTCTCCACGAATCAGCTCGGCGGGGGCCAGCTCGACGACGCCTCGATCCGGCGGCTGGTGGATCGCGCGGAGACGATGGCGAAACTCGCCCCGGAGAATCCCGAGCACATGCCGCCGCTCGGCCCGACGCAGTTTGCGATGCCGGTCACCTGGGCCGAGGCGACGGCCGCCGCGTCGCCGGAGGCGGTAATCCCGTCGATCAGGCCGGTGATCGAACGGGCCCGCAACGCGGGCGTGGACACGGCCGGTTACCTGAAGCGGACCGTCGTCGGCTCGACGCTCGCGAACACGAGCGGCCTCTTCGTGCACCAGCGGTCGACCACGGTCGGTTTTTCCGTGACCGCCCGCACGCCCGCGGGCCGCGGGTCCGGGTGGGCGAGCACGCAGGCGACGGACATTCGCGACCTCGACCTCGCGGCGGCCGGAGACCGCGCCATCCAAAAGGCCCTCGATTCCCGCAACCCGGTCGAACGGCGGCCGGGCCGCACGACCGTCGTGCTGGAGCCCGCGGCGGTGCGTGACCTCGTCTCGTGGCTCGTGCATTCGCTCGACCGCCGCCCGTTCGACGAAGGCCGCAGCTTCCTGAACGGTCTGGCCGAGCACGATCCGGTCGGCAGAAGGCTCTTTGGCGAGCAGGCGACGATTTTTTCCGATCCACTCGACACGTCCGCCCCCTGCCCCACGCACTCAGGCGGCCTGCCGCTCGTCCACACACCCTGGATCGATTCCGGTGTCCTGAAGACGCTCGCGGTCGAGCGGTTCTGGGCGAAGAAGCAGGGCGTCACCCCGCAGCCCGGGCCGGGCAACCTTCTCATGGCGGGCGAGGGCCGCTCACTCGACGAACTCGTCGGCATGGTGGACGACGGCGTGCTCGTCACGCGGATCTGGTACCTCCGTTCGGTCGACCCGCAGACGCTCCTGCTTACGGGCCTTACCCGCGACGGCACGTTCGCGATTCTCAAAGGGAAGCTCGCCGGGCCGGTGAAGAACTTCCGGTTCAACGTCTCGCCGGCGCAGATGCTCGAAAGGCTCGTGGCGTCGGGCGTGCCCACCCGCGTGCTCGGCGCGGAGAGCGACTCGCCCGCCTGCGTCCCGGCGATCGTCGTCGAGGACTTCAACCTCTCGTCGGTGTCGGACGCAAGCTAACCCGCGTTCACCCGAGGAGCTCCTTGACCACATGGGCAGGCTCGACGCCCGTGAGCCGGAAGTCGAGACCGGCATGGCGGTACGTGAGCCGTTCATGGTCGAAGCCCATCAGGTGCAGGATCGTGGCATGGAAATCACGCACGTGGACCGGCTTCTCGACGGCCCGCAGGCCGATCTCGTCTGTCGACCCATGGACGATGCCCGGCTTCACGCCTCCCCCGGCCAGCCAGGAACTGAACGCCCAGGGGTGGTGCTCACGCCCCTTGTGTTCGGCCGTGTTGTTGAACGGAGTCCTGCCGAACTCCGTCGTCCACACGACGAGCGTCTCGTCGAGCATCCCGCGGGCCTTCAGGTCGCCGAGCAGGGCGGCGATCGGCCGATCGACGTTCTTCGCCAGCGGCCCGTGCTCCAGCATGTCGCCGTGTGCATCCCAGTTGTTCGAGGAGCCCGTGTCGATGAGCTCGACGAAGCGGACGCCCCTCTCGATGAGCCGCCTCGCGGCGAGGCATTGCCAGCCGAAGCCCTTCGTCTGCCCCGGCTCGAGGCCGTAGCTGGCGAGCGTGGCCGCTGTCTCGCTTGCAAAATCAAATGCGTCCGGCACGGCCATCTGCATGCCGAAGGCGGTTTCGAACGTCCGCAGCCGTGCGGCCAAAAGCGGGTCGCCCTGCCGCTCTGCGAGGTGGTCTTCGTTGAACTCCCGGACCGCTTCCAGCTCGATCCGCTGCCGGTCGGCGGGCATCCGCGGCGTGACGTTCGCCACCGGCTCGGCGCCGGGCACGACGAGCGTGCCCTGATGGGCCCCCGGCAGGAAGTCGCTCGCGTAGACCTGCGTGCCCGCGTAGGTCTGCTTCGGTGCGATCACGACGAACCCTGGGAGGTTGCGGTTCGGCGTTCCCAGCCCGTAGGTGACCCATGAGCCGATGCTCGGCCGCGCGAACGTGAACGACCCGGTGTGCATCCCCAGGGTCGCGTTGTAGTGATTCGAGTGCGACGTGTGCATCGAGCGGATGACGGCGATATCGTCCACACAGCCGGCCACATGGGGAAAGAGCGAGCTCACCTCCGTGCCGCAGCGGCCGTGCGGCCTGAACTCCCACTGCGGCCGCTTGAGGAAGATCTTCTCGTAACCCGGCCGGTTCTTGATCTCCGGGTGGTTGGCCTCGATCTGCTGGCCGTGCCGTCGGGCGAGTTCGGGCTTGGGATCGAACGTGTCGACGTGCGAAACACCTCCCGTCATGAAGAGAAAGATCACGTTCTTCGCCCTGGCCGGGAAATGCGGCGGTCTCGGGGCGAGCGGGTCGCCGCTGTCGGCGAGCAGCGTCTCCACGATTCCGGGGAAAAGGACCGAGCCGGCCGCCGCCGATCGCAAGAATGTCCGTCGCGTGCCGAAGCCACCACCCACGAAGGTGTCACTCATGTCGTCACTCCACGGAGAGAAACTCGTTGCTCGCAAGCAGGACGCGGCAGACCGCCGCCCACCGTTCTTGCTGCTCGCCCGGATAGTTCGAAAGAATCCGGCGAACACGGTCCCGCTCGACGGCCGAGGGAACCCGCTGGAAGACCACCTGGAAAACGTTCGTCGTCCGGGCGTCGTCGTCGCCGAGCCCGGCGAGCCGGGCCGCGACCCCGGCCGCCTGCGCGTGGAAGAACGGGTCGTTCATGAAGTAGAGGGCCTGCGTCGGCACGGTCGTCGTCTGCCGCACGGGGGTGGAGGCGTTGGGGTCGGCGCCGTCGAACAGGGCGAGGAACGGATGACGTCGCTGCCGTTGCACCATCAGGAACGCGCTGCGGCGACCGGTCTCGTAGACGGCGTTGAACGGCGCGTGCTGCGTGAAGTTCCATTGTTGCTCGGGCGGAAAAGGATGGGCCTCGGCGAACGAGAGGTCGATCCGCCCGGAGGCGGCGAGAAGGCTGTCGCGGAGTTCCTCCGCGTCGAGACGTCGGCGGCTGAAGGCGGCGAGCCAGCGGTTGTCAGGGTCCTCTGCGACCGGCGTCGCACTCGACCGTCGATACGCCGCCGTCCGCATGATGAGGCGGTGCAGCGACTTGACGCGGAAGCCGCTTCGCACGAACTCCGCCGCCAGCCGATCGAGAAGCTCGGGGTGCGTCGGCGGCTCGCCACGGGATCCGAAGTCGTTCGCTGACGCCACGAGGCCGCGGCCGAAATGCCAGCCCCAGATCCGGTTGACGATCACGCGGGCGAACAGGGGGTGCCCGGTGATCCATGCGGCCAGCTCCCTGCGGCCGCTTTCCGAGCTCGTCGGCACCTCGTCGCCGCCGAACGCGGTCAGCCAGCGCCGCGGCACCTCCTCGCCGAGCTTCTCCGGGTCCCCGCGGTCGTGAACCCGCGAGTTCTTCGCCACCTCGCGGTCGACGACGGCGTAGGCGACCGGCAACACCGGAGCCGGCTCTAGAACCGGCGCCGCCTGCGCAAGGATCCGGCCGGCCTCGAGCATCGCGATCCCCGTCTCCGGTCGGGCGACGTGCTCCAGCCGGAAAGCCACGCCGTCCAACGCGGCCGGATGGACGTCGGCAACGCGGCCTTTCACCGCGATCTCGCCGTCGACCGGACTCACCCACGCGACTGCCACGGGCCGCTTCGGCCCCGGATGGACGAAGAAGGATCTGCCCGCGAGGGTCGTCCAGAGCATCACCTGCTGGTCTGCCGAGTTGACGAGCACCGATGGGTTATCACCCAGGCTCCATTTCTTGACCGCACTGTTGCCGGCGACCGAGTCGCCCTTCTCGATGAGAAACGCCGGCCCGTTCTTCGCGAGTTCGACGAAGCACCAGCCGCCGCCGTCGAACTCTTTGGGATTGGATGCGGTGAGCGTGTCGATGATGTCGGCTGTGCTCCATGAACGCTGCGAGCCGCCGACTTCGCAAATCCGCAGATCGACGAGCGTCGTGTCCGCTCCGTGAGTGGCATTTGGCTCCACGACGAGCAGCACGGCCTCCCCCTTCCGCACGGCGAACCGCGAGGGAACGAGATCGACCGCCGCCCCTTCCGCGACGTCGCCACGCTCCACGACCCGCGTCGCATTCCCCGTTTCAGGTGTGAACAGCCGCTTGGTCACGTCCGCCCGGTCCTGGAGCAGCTTCTTGGCACGGTCGTTTCGCTCCTGCCACGGCTTCATCACCGCGTCGATTTCGGACGCGGAAAGCAGCGGAACCAGGTCGCGGGGCTGTCCTTTGGCCTCGCATCCCGGATAGGCGAACCGGGAGCTGTCCAAGATCCCGTAGAGGGCGTAGTAGTCGTCGGCGTTGATGGGGTCGTACTTGTGGTCGTGGCACCTGGCGCACGCGACCGAGAGGCCGAGGAAGTTCTTGCCGAGGTTGTCGATCGTGTCCTCGTGCATGAGATGGATGTCGCCGTCGATGTCGTGGCCGAAGCGGCGCGCGATCGCCAAATAGCCCGTGGCCACGATGCCCTCGGCCTGCTCGGGCATGGACCGTCCCTTCACGAGAAGGTCGCCGGCGATCTGCATCTGGACGAACTGTTCGAACGGCAGGTCACGCTGCATCGCGTCGAACACCCAGTTGCGATACCGCCAGGCATGGGGCACCGGGCGGTCGGTGTTTTCGCCTGCCGTGTCGGCGTAGCGGACGACGTCGAGCCAGTGGCGGCCCCACCGCACCCCGTACTGCGGCGACTGGAGCAGCCGGTCGACCAGTTTCCCGAGGGCGTCGGGGGAGTCGTCGGCGAGAAAGGCCCGTGTTTCCTCGGGCGTCGGTGGCAATCCGGTCAGATCGTAGGTCGCCCGCCGGATGAGCGTCCGCTTGTCGGCCGGGGGCGATGCGACGAGCTTCCGTGCAGGCCACTCGCGTTCGAGCATCGCGTCGATGTCGCGAGTCTCGAGCGGCTCCGCTGAAGGAAGCGGCTGGAAAGACCACCACGCCCGGGCCTCTTCCTTGGTCATGCCGCCGAGCACCCCTTCGCCGCTCCGGGGATCGGGGGCTCCAATGGCGATCCACTTCCTGAGGATGGCGACCTCGTCTTCCGGCAGTTGCCCGCCCCTGTCGGCCGGCGGCATCTCGAGCGAACGATACTCGACCGCCTCGATCAGGAGGCTCCCCTCGGGGCGTCCTGGCAGAATGGCTGGGCCACTGTCGCCACCTTCTTGCCAACCCTTGGCGGTCGCGAGCGACAACCCGCCACCGGCCTTTGTTCCGCCGTGGCACTCGAAGCACCGCTTGACGAGCAGCGGACGAACGTGCTTCTCGAAGAACTCGAGGTGATCGGCCTGAATGCTCTGCGGCGTGTTTTCCGCGGCAGCCGCGGACGGGTCCGGCGAAGGACCGCAAGCGACGCATGCGATGACCAGGATCGGGCAGAGCCAACGCGGCATGCAGACGAGCTCCGAGGCGGTGTCTAATCGGCCGGCCGGCACCCTAAACTGTCGACATTATTGTCAGAGTGAACCGTCTGGTCAACCTGAATCAGGGCCGTTCCCCGGTGTCTCCGAGCCACGACCGACATCGGGCCACGAAACTGCCGCCCCTGTGGCGGCCGAACGGGTCGGGGTAAGCTTTCGATCCACGCCAAGCCGATCGATCACTCGTCGAGGGTTCCCCCTCGCCCCGCTCTTCGCCATGTTCCAGCCCGTCCGCGGCAAACCTGACTTCCCGAACATAGAGGCCGAGATCGGCCGGTTCTGGCGAGAGGCGGCCATCTACCAGAGGTCGCTCGACCGCCGGCGGGGCGGGAAGCGATTTGTCTTCTTCGAGGGGCCGCCGACCGCCAACGGCATGCCTCACCCTGGCCACTGCCTCACCCGCACGATCAAGGATCTCTACCCGCGGTACCGCACGATGCGGGGCGAATACTGCGAGCGGAAGGCCGGCTGGGACACCCACGGCCTGCCGGTCGAGGTGGAGGTATGCAAGGAACTCGGCATCCACTCGAAGGCGGAAATCGAGGCCTACGGCGTCGAGCCCTTCATCCACAAGTGCCAGGAGAGCGTCTGGCGGTACATGAAGGAGTGGGAAGCTCTCACCGAGCGGATCGGGTTCTGGATAGACCTCTCCGACGCCTACGTCACATACCACCAGAGCTTCGTCGAGAGCGTGTGGTGGGCGCTCGCGACGCTCTTCGACAAGGGGCTGCTCTACCAGGGGCACAAGATCGTCTGGTGGTGGGCCCAGGGAGGCACAGCGCTTTCGAGCGGCGAGGTCGGCCAGGGCTACAAGGAGGTCGCCGACCCGAGCGTCTACGTCGCGTTTCCATTGCTCGACGAAGCGGGCCGTCCGAGCGAGCGTGCGCTGGTCGCCTGGACGACGACCCCGTGGACGCTTCCCTCAAACCAGTTCGCCGCCGTCCGTGCCGAGCTTGATTACGTCGTCCTGAGGGATTCCTCGGCGGATACCGAGTCGCTCCGCGACCATGACTCCGGATCGCTCCGCGAATATATCGTCGCCGAACCGCTCGCCGCCGCGCTCATCGAAAAAACGAAGCGGCCCCTCGAAGTGGTCGAACGACTGAGAGGCGCTGACCTCGTCGGCCGGTCGTACCTTCCCCCCTTCGACACGTTTCGCCCCGCAGGCCCGCCCGCGGCGTCCCCGCGTCGCGACGGCGGCTCGGAGCCGCCGGCCTGGCGGGTCGTCGCCGCCGACTTCGTGACGACCGACTCCGGCACCGGAATCGTCCATGTCGCGCCCGCCTTCGGGGAGGTCGACTACGGCGTGCTCATCGCGGAGCAGTCCCGCTTCACTCCCGGCCGCGGGCCCGATCTCCTCAACTGCGTCGCCCCCGACGGCACGTTCACCGACGCGTTTGCAATGGGCAGCGGCCGGTTCGTGAAGGAGTGCGACCGCGACATCACCCGCGACATCAAGGCGCGAGGACTGCTCGTCCACCAGGAGCAGTACGTCCACGACTACCCCTTCTGCTGGCGGGCCGAGAGCGACCCGCTCATCCAGTACCCCCGGCAGAGCTGGTTCATACGCACGAGCCAGTTCCGAGACGCGATGCTCGCGAACAACGCGGCGATCACCTGGCTACCCGAGCACATCAAGAACGGCCGATTCGGCAATTTTCTCGAGACGAACGTCGACTGGGCGCTCTCCCGCGAGCGGTACTGGGGCACGCCTCTGCCGATCTGGGTCTGTGAATCGACGGGAAAGATGGAGGCCGTCCCCTCCTACGCCGCCCTCCTCGCCAAGCCCGGCATCGCCGGCACGGACGTCTTCGAAAAGGCGAAGGCCGCCAGCCCGGGCCTTTCCGACGACCTCAAGGTGCACAAGCCCTACATCGACGCGGTCACGTACGACTCCCCTTTCGCGACCGGTTCACGGATGCGGCGGGTGCCGGAGGTGATCGACTGCTGGTTCGATTCCGGGGCCATGCCGTTCGCGCAGTGGGGCTGGCCGCACACGGGTTCCGCCGCCTTCGAGGCACAGTTTCCGGCCGACTTCATCTCGGAGGCCATCGACCAGACCCGTGGCTGGTTCTACAGCCAGCTGGCGATCAGCACGCTGCTCTTCGGCGAAGACGGTCTCTCCGGCGATCAGGCCCGCCCCTACCCGCATCCCTTCCGCACCTGCATCGTCCTCGGCCACATGCTCGGCGAGGACGGGCAGAAGATGAGCAAGAGCCGCCGCAACTACAAGGAGCCGAAGGTCATCTTCGACACCTACGGAGCCGACGCGCTGCGGTGGTACTTCCTCGCCGGCCAGCCGCCGTGGACGAGCATCCGCTACAACGAGCGGGCGATCCGGGAAAGCGTGCCGGAATTCCTCCTGCGGCTGTGGAACGTCTATTCGTTCTTCGTGATCTACTCGCGGATCGATGGCTTCGATCCGGCCTTGATGCTCGATACACCGGGCGAATTGGCCCATGCCGATCTCGCGAAGGCTCGCGGCTGGAGGCCGGCATCCGCACGCGGCGAACTCGACCGATGGATGCTTTCGGAGCTGAACGCGGCCGCGGCGGAGATGGTCGAGCGGCTCGACCGCTACGACCACTTCGGTGCGGCCGGACGACTCTCGGCCCTCGTCGATGCCGTCAGCAACTGGTTTGTCCGACGCAGCCGCGACCGATTTTGGGGGAGCGGACGGGCCGATGGCGGTCCCGACACGAACCTTGAAAAGCTCGATGCCTACTGGACGCTCTACGAGACGCTGCTGGCGATCGCGAAGCTCGCGGCGCCGTTCGTGCCGTTCGTGACCGAGGAGATCTGGCAAAACCTCGCTGCGGGGGGCTTCGCGGGTTCCACGAAGGTCCCGGAAAGCGTTCACCTCGTGAACTATCCCGAGGGGGACGCCTCACTCGTCGACACGGACCTCGTCCGGCGCATGGCGATCGTGCGAGAGGTCGCCTCGCTCGGGCGGGCCGCCCGGGCCACCGAGAAGCTCAAGGTCCGACAGCCGCTTTCGAAGGTGGAGGTGATCCTCGCCGATCCGGCGGATGGCGACGCGGCCTGGCTCGAGGCGCATGCCGATCTCGTCTGCGACGAGCTCAACGTGAAAGGCTTCGAGATCTGCCGTGAGCCCGACCGCTACATCTCCCGCAGCATCCAGGCCGACCTCAAGAAGCTCGGGCCCCGGCTCGGAAAGGATCTGCCGAAGGCCCGCGACGCGATCGCCAAAGCGGACGCGTCCGCCGTGCTGGCGGCCCTCGCGAAGGACGGCCTGGCGACGATCGAGTGGTCCGGAGGCTCAGCGACGCTCGGGCCCGACGAGTTGATCGTCCGCACGACCGCCAAGCCCGGCTGGGCGGCGGCCGAGGGACCGCAGGCGGTGGTCGTCGTCGCGAAGGACCTCACGCCCGCGCTCATCGCCGAGGGGCTCGTCCGCGAGGTCGTCCACGTCGTGCAGTCGATGCGAAAGTCGCTCGAACTCGACTTCACCGACCGGATCGATCTCGGCTTCGAGACCGCGTCGGCCGATCTTCGTGCCGCGCTGGACGCACACCTGCCCAGTGTCGCGATGGAAACGCTCGCGGCCCGCGCCGCCTTCGGGCCGGTTCCAGGCGGCCTCGCCGAAGGGCACGACATCGACGGTCACCCCCTCACGATCACGATCAAAAAGGTGCCCTGCTGAACCGACCGCTGACGCTCGCCGTGCTCCTCTCCGGCTCCGGCCGCACCCTCGAGAACCTGCTCGAGCGGATCGCGGCCGGGTCGCTCGCAGCCCGTGTGGCCGTCGTGGTGGCCAGCCGAGATCGGATCCGCGGCATCGAGATCGCTCGGCGGGCCGGGATTTCCGTGCACGTCGTTCCCCGCGGCGGCAAGCCGCTTGCCACGTGGAGCCAGGATGTTTTCGCTCCCTGTCGCGAGGCTCGGGCCGATCTCGCGGTCATGGCGGGGTTCCTGTCACTCGTCGAGATTCCCGCCGACTTTGCCGGCCGGGTGATCAACATTCATCCCTCGCTCCTGCCCGCCTTCGGGGGAAAGGGATTCCACGGCCGCCATGTCCACGAGGCGGTGATCGCCCGCGGCTGCACCGTCTCCGGCTGCACCGTCCACATCGTCGACAACGAATACGACCACGGCCGCATCGTCCTGCAGGAGCCCGTCCGCGTGCTCCCCGACGACACTACCGACTCGCTCGCGGCGAGGGTCTTCGCTGCCGAGTGCGAGTTGCTCCCCCGCGTCATCACCAACTGGAGGCATCCATGAAACGCTCCCTCGGCAACATCATCGCCGACTCGCTGCAGGTGTCGATCGGCTATGCGGAGCGGCTCCTCACGGAAGTGTCACCCGGCCGCTTCGCCCGATTCGCCTCGGCGGGCGGTGCGACGGTGGAAGCAAACCACCCCGCCTTCATCTACGGCCACCTGTCGCTCTACGCGCCGAAGGTGCTCATCCAGATCGGCCATCCGGCGCCGGGCGTTCCGGACCAGTTCGAGCTGATGTTCTCGAAGGACGCGAGCTGCCGCGACGACGTCGACGGCGACCTCTACCCGCCGATGCACGAGATCACTTCCTTCTTTTTCGAGGGCTACCGGATGGTCTCCGGAGCCCTGCGGAGCACGCCCGACGCCACGTTCGAGCAGGCAAATCCGGCCACCGGCAGAATGGCGCAGCTCTTTCCAACGCTGGGGTCGGTGCAGGCCTTCTACTGCGGCGGCCACCTCATGATGCACCTCGGACAGATGAGCACCTGGCGACGAATCGAAGGGATGGGGGCCGCCTGACGGGCCGGGCCGTGGACTTTCCCTGGCGGACTCTGATCCCGTACCATTCTCCCTACGGTTCGATTTCTTCCGAGGGAATTTCTTTGGCCGTTTCCACACCCCGCCTGGACGCGGCCTCCTCCGGCATCCACTGGGAATACCTGCTGCCTATCGGCGCGATCCACCTTCTGTCGCTCCTGGCGGTCCTGCCCGCCTGCTTCAGCTGGTCGGGCGTCGCGCTGATGCTCACAGGCCCGATCGTTTTCGGAACGCTCGGCATCAACCTCTGCTACCACCGGCTGCTCGCCCACCGCAGCCTTGCGGTGCCCCGCTGGCTGGAGCACACCCTGGCGGTGCTTGCGCTCTGCTGCCTCGAGGACACGCCGGCCCGCTGGGTGGCGAACCACCGCCTCCACCACCGTCATTCCGACGATCCGGAAGATCCGCACTCTCCCCGCGACGGCCTCGCCTGGTCCCACTTCGGCTGGCTTTTCCGACGGGCGCCGCAGCGGCGGTCGTTCGCCTTCTTCGAGCAGTATGCCCGCGACATCCTCGTCGACGATTTTTACCGCGGGCTCGAGCTTCGACCGTTCTCCACGCTCTGGATCTATCTCGCGCAGGTCGCCGCCTTCGGTACATGCGGTCTGGCCGCCGGGTTCCTGGCCGGCTTGGCCCCGTCCGAGGCCGGTCGACTCGCCGCGAGCTGGATCGTCTGGGGAGTGTTCGTCCGCACGGTGCTCGTCTGGCACATCACGTGGAGCGTCAATTCGCTCACCCACGTTTTCGGCTACCGCACCTACCAAACCGGCGAAGACAGCCGCAACAACTGGTTCGTGGCGGTCGTGGCGATGGGAGAAGGCTGGCACAACAATCACCACCACGACGCCGCGAGCGCGAGCGTGCAGCATCGCTGGTGGGAGATCGACGTGACCTACTACATGATCCTTCTGCTCGAACGGCTCGGCCTCGCGACGGATGTCATTCGCCCGCGACACGTGCGGCGGGCTGCGGCCGCCGCCATCAAGCCGTGAGCCGAGCGGCGATCAGTCGGGATCGACCGTGCCCGCGAGCGTGAAGCCGACGGCGGGCCAGAAGGCTCTCGACTCCACCCAGGAGTCGAGCGTTTCGGCCGTGATCCTCGGAGCGTTGACCGAGCGGGCATGCCGCACGGCGGCGTCGACGAGCGTCCGGGCGACCCCCTGACGCCGCACATCCGGATCGACGAGCAGCCACGGAATCGAGAGCCCCGCGTCGGTCTCAGCCACCATGACGATGCCGATCGGCCGCGGACCGAGCGTCGCGGACCTCCACGCCAGCCATGCCGAGATATGGCGGCCGTCGCGGCTCTCCAACTCGGCGAGGAGTCCGCGTCCCGCGAACGAAACCGTCCCCTCCCGGGCCTCGTCGGCCAGGCTAAGGACCGCCGCCCGGTCCCGCGGCATCACAACCGGCTCGATCGCTAGATCCGCCACCGGTGACCGCACGTCCGCGGCCGTCTCGACGGCGGAAAGTTCCTGGACAAAACGCACGACTCCCATAACTCGCCTCGCCTCCGTTGCCTGACCGATTCGTGAGCTAGTATCGCTGGCCATCACGCCGCAGAGCTTGCCTGATCGCCACAAACTACTGCCGCTCCTGGACTTGCGCTCAATAATGAGAGAACTCTTCCATCAAAAACCCGTACTGATGATGGAAGTGCTTCAGCATATGATTGAAATCACTCTCTTTTTAGTCATACTACGTCGATAGGGAATCGCCGCACGTGCAAAACCACGAACGCCGCAGCCAACTACTCGACATTATTCGGATCCGGGGATTTGCCTCCCTTGATGAATTGGTCCGGGAGTTGGGCGTCTCGGAATCGACCGTTCGTCGGGATCTCGACGCCCTCGAAGAGCATGGCTCGGCAAAGCGGACGCACGGGGGAGTGCTCTACGCCGGCGGTATGCCCAGGCTCGCCGAGTTCGACGAGCGTCAACCGGCTAACTGGGCCGCCAAGCGGGCCATCGCCGCTCGGGCCGCAGAAACGATCCGCGACGGGGAGACCGTCCTTCTCGATGGCGGCACGACGACGTACGAAGTTGCCCGCCTCCTCGTCGGCCGGTCGCTCCAGGTCGTCACGAACAGCCTGCCCGTCGCGAACCTTTTCGCGTCCGAGGCGAGGAGCGACCTCGTGCTTCTCGGCGGCTACGTTTCGCCCCGGACGGGCGTCTGCCTCGGCCCCTACGCCAACGAGCTGCTCGGTAGGCTTCACGTCACGACGACGATCCTCTCCGCCGCGGGGATCGCGGAGGACGGCCTTTTCAATGCCCACCTGCTGCTGGCCGAGACCGAGCAGGCGATGCTCAAGGCCGCGGGTCGCGTGATCGTCGTCGCGGACAGTTCCAAGTTCGGCCGCAAGAGCCTCACGCTCGTCAGCGGCCTCGACGGGATCGACGTCGTGGTCTCCGATGACGGACTCCCTCCCCAGTGGCGGCAATGCATCCGCGACGCCGGATGCGAGCTCATCGTCGCCGAGATTGCCGAGAACGATTCGACCTCAATCCCCCACGCCTCCGGAGCCCGCTAGCATGATCGCCACGCTTCCGGCCGGACTCGACCGCTCCGGCGTCGAAAGGATCGTCCGCGAGATCATCCTCGGGCCGCGGATCCAATCGGTGCCTGGTCCCAAGTTGGTGGTGAGCATCTCGGCCCGCCACTGCCATCTCACCGACGAGCACGTTGAAAAGCTCTTCGGCAAGGGGCGCACGCTCACGCCGATGAAGAACCTCTATCAGGACGGTTTCTACGCGGCCGAGGAGACGGTGATGCTCGTCGGCCCAAAGCGGAAGATGCTGCCGACCGTCAGAGTGCTCGGTCCCACCCGCAAGGCGTCGCAGGTCGAACTCGCCTTCACCGACGGCATCTCGCTCGGGATCGACCTGCCCGTCCGGCCGAGCGGCAGGATCGCAGGCACCCCGGGCTGCGTGCTCGTGGGCCCAGCCGGAGCAATCGAGCTTTCCGAGGGCGTCATCCGCGCCGAGCGGCACGTGCACATGAATTTCGCCGACGCCGAGCTTTTCGGCGTGAAGGACGGCGACCGCATGAGCCTCTTGATCAAGGGCAGCTGCGAGACGGTGTTCCGCGACCTGCTCGTTCGGGCCGACGCGACGAGCAAGCTCGAGGTGCACATCGACACCGACGAGGGGAACGCGGCCGATCTCGACCACGCGACGAGCGTCGAGCTCGTGAAGCAGAACTGAGGCACGACATGTCCAAGGAAAAGGCGGCCAAGAAGAAGGCGGCCAAGCGATCTCCAAAGCGAAACACGACCGTACAGCCGGCGCGTGCCGGTGCGGTCGGCGGGGACGGCCCCGCAAAGGCTGGTAGGCAGAGTGAAACAGGAGCAAGGCAACAGATGGCGAAGAACGTCGAAGCCCTCGGCATGATCGAG